>RFHO01000099.1 GCA_003696385.1 Planctomycetota bacterium
AGATCGTCGTGCCGGTGGCGATTGCCGTCGCTCAGGCCGCTGCCGTAGCAGATCATGCACTGGTCCAGCAGCGAACCGTCGCCCTCGCGGATGGATTTGAGCTTGCGGACAAACCGCGCGAACTGCTCGGCAAGGAAGCGGTCGATCTTCTTGAGCTGGGCGATCTTGTTCTCGTCTCCACGGTGATGTGACAGCTCGTGGTGGCCGCTGTTGACTCCGACCATCGGGTAGGGCCGGTTGCTTCCGGCATTGCCCAGCATGAAGGTGATCACGCGGGTGGTGTCCGTCTGGAACGCGAGGGCCATCAGGTCGTACATCAGTCGGATGTGTTCCGCCCGGTCCCTGGGGATGCCTTCGGGGATTTCGATGTCCGGGCGCTCGATCCGCGCGGCCTGTTCGGCCTGTTCGATGCGGGCTTCGACCTCGCGAATGCTGGTGAAATACTCGTCGAGCTTGCGGCGGTCGGCTTGACCGAGCCGATTGCGGAGTCTGCGGGCGTCTTCGGCGACGAAATCGAGCACGCTCTTGCGGATCAGTGCGCGGCGTTTGCGTTCGGCGGCGGAGCGTTCGGCGTCGCCGAAGAGGCGTTCGAAGACGGCCCGTGGATCGATTTCCTTGGCCATCGGCGTGTTCGGCGACTTCCACGAAATGGACGACGAGTAGGCGCAGCTGTATCCCGAATCACAGCTTCCCGCGGTCCGGCCGCGTTCGATGCCCAGTTCCAGCGACGGCAGGCGGGTCTGTCCTTTGAGGTGTTGTGCCGCCACCTGGTCGACCGAGATGCCCACGCGGATGTCGGCTCCGGCGGTTTTGACCGGGTGTGCCGAAGTGAGGTACACGGATGCGGAGCGCGCGTGATCGCCAGCCCCGTCGCCCTTGGGGCGGCCGTTGTCCTGCGCGAGACCGCTGATGACGAGGATGTCGTTTTTCAGCTCGGCCAATGGCTGCAGTGTTTCCGCCAGCTCGAATTTCTCGCCCGAGCCGTGAGGGCGCCAGGCCGGCATGATCGCCCCGTTGGGGAAGAAGATAAAAGCCATTCGCCGCGGGATCGTACCCCCGGCATCGGGCCCCGCTGCGAACAGGCGATCGGTCAGCATCGCCTCGAGCATCGGCAGACCGAGCGACACACCGCCGATCCCACGGAGAAACGTGCGGCGGTCGAGGAATGGGCGATCGATCAGCTCACCGGCACGAACGGTGTGTACACGGGCCTTCTTCATGGCGATCTCCTCTTCGGCGGGTTTTCGAGTGCTCGGGAGTTGCTGCGACAGCCGTCCCATCACTGTGGCCTGGCGGTTCGACGGTCCGCTGCGGCGTCCGCGGTCGAACCGGCAGATCGCTCGTTCTCGGGCGGCGCGAGCGGATCGCCGCGGCGCATTCGGAACGGCTCGCTGAGCACGATTTCGGTCACCAGCACGGAAAACCGGTAATCGTTTTCCGCAAGTTTGCGCACGATCTGGTCGACCGTGCAACGGTCGTAGAACTCCGGTCCGCGCCCCAGCGCGAACGTCAGCATCTTCTCGGTCAGGCAGCGTGCAAAGCGTTCCGGACGCCGTTTCAGAACGTCGACCAGTTCGAGCGGCCCGTTGAAGCGGATACCGCCCGGGAGTTCTCCGGTGGCGTCGATGGGGTGCTTGCCGTCGCGGTCGCGCCAGCGGCCGATCGCGTCGAAATTTTCCAGACCGAAGCCGAGCTCGTCCATCCGCTGATGACACGACGCGCAGGCGGGGTCTGCACGATGGATTTTCAATTGCTCCCGGAGCGACGCGTCGGGATTGGCCTTCTGTGTGGCTTCCAATTGTGGCACGTTGGCCGGTGGGTCCGGCGGTGGCGTGCCGAGAACGTTTTCCAGGATCCACTTGCCGCGCTTCACCGGTGAAGTGCGGCCGGGATTGGAGGTCAGTGTGAGGATCGCCGGCTGCGTCAGCAATCCGGCCCGCGGCAGGTTCTCGAGCGACACCCGCTGCCACCGTTCGCCTTTGATTCCGTCGATGCCGTACAACCGGGCCAGGCGTTCGTTCACGAAGGTGAAGCGGCCGTCGAGGAACTCGAGGATGCTGCGGTCCTCGCGCATGACCGCTTCGAAGAACCGAAGCGTTTCGGCCCGCATGTCGCGTTTCAGTGCGTCGTCGAATTCGGGGAAGACCTTGGGATCCGGAGCAGCCTCCTCGAGCATGCCCAGGTTGAGCCACTGTGCGGCGAACTGATCCGCCAGTGCGCGTGCTTTGGGATCCCGGAGCATGCGCCGGACCTGCGTGCGGAGCACGTCCGGTTCGTGCAGCCGGCCCTGTTCGGCCAGGCGGAACAGTTCGTCGTCGGGCATGCTGGACCAGACGAAATACGACATTCGGGAAGCCAGTTCGAAGTCCGTCAGCGGACGGGGCGCGGCGGGGTCGCTCACCGGTCGCCCCTGTTCGATGCGGAACAGGAAGTGCGGTGACACGAGGATCGCCTGCAGGGCCATCCGCAGGCCGCCTTCGAACGATTCACCGTGCTCGACCGCCGTGCGGACCAGTTCGACCAGCCGGTGGACTTCGTCGTCGGTCACCGGCCGTCGGAACGCCCGGAAGGCGAGCGGCCTGAGGATGTCTTCGGCACAGGACTCCAGCGAACGTCCCGGTCCCGGACGGCACGTCACGATGCGACGATGCGTTTCGGGCAACGAAGCGGGATCGACATCCAGCGGCCCGACGATTTCGATGGTCCCGACGTACAGGTTGCGGTCGCGGTCGCGCGGGTTCTTCGCGGCCGGGTTGTAGTAGTCGTTGATGAACTCCGCCGCGACCCGGTGCGGACCGGCATCTGCGTGCGTCTCCACTTCGTACCAGGCGGGCCGGCGGTAGCCTTTGGTGTCGAAGGTTTTCAGATGCTTGCCGTCCAGGGACAGTTTGACGCGGGCGGGTTCGGAACCGGCCTGATCGGCGGCCGCCTCGACGCGGATCCGGTAGCGCCCCGTCCGCGGAAACTCGTGACGCACCGAGACGCCTCCGACGGACGCCATCGCCCAGACTCCGCGGGAGGCGATGAAGGCGGCGTTGCGCCCCTGCAGTTTGCGGCCGGCGAAGCGGGTCCGCCGGGGTTTGACGTCCACGATCACCCGGCGGGCAATCTCTTCGGCGGCATCGAGATATTTCTCCAGCAGCAACGGAGAAACCGACAGCACGTCGCCGATGTTGTCGAAGCCGTAGCCGACGTCGTCGGAGGGGAAATCGTCGGCCGGGTGGAAGTCGATTCCCAGCAGATCCCGAACGGTGTTGTTGTATTCGGCCCGGTTCAGGCGGCGCACCGTGACACGGCCCGGATCGCGCACGATCCGGCAGTCGAGCTGGAACAGACGCTGTTCGAGCCACTGCAGTACGGCGCGGCGTTCCTCCGGAGCCGGCAGGGGATCGGCGTCGCCGGGAGGCATCGCTTCGAAGTCGAGCATGTCGAAAACTTTTTCCCACCGTTTGCGGGCCTGCAGAACGTCGGCGGTCGAGCGGAAGGCGGCTAGGTCCAATCCGGCTTCGGCACCGTCGCCGCTGTGGCAATCCATGCAATACTTCTGCAGAAACGGCAGCACGACCGTGGGAAACGTATCGGGTGCCGGTTGGGGCGCGGCGGTCGCGGTGTTTCGTGTCGGCGGACGCCCCGGTCCGGCGAAACTGGCGAGCAGCCCCAAGCCGATCGATGCTGCGGCGACTCCGGCAAGAATCTTCCAGCGTCCGGCTGTGATCCGCCGGCCGGCAGCGCCCCGTTGCTCCGCGGGGGACCGCTGCGTGCAAAGGCCTCTGGAGGAACCATTGGCCATCGGGCGGGCGGTCCGCCGGCCGCGGCGGACCGGGTGTGCGGTCGTCGCGCTGCCGGAAGCCCGTGCGCGGGTCCCCCTCAGTCGGTGTCCATCGCGTGGGCGCCGTCGGCGCGTCGCCGGCCGACGCGTGGGCGGGGCCGCAGAGCGCACGTGCGGCTCGGATTGCGGGGCAGCGATCGGGACGATGAATTCCCGACGGCAGCGCGCGTTGGGACAGTGCCCGCGGCGACCGGCATATCGCGCAGGGACGCGGAAGCGATAACCGCAACCGGTGCAGACAACTCGGATCGACGTCTCGGAGCTGTTCATGTGGCTGGTTCGGAGGTCGTCATCCGAAGTCCACCGTCCTTGGCAGGACGGCGTTTCGGTGGGAATTCGTGCGTCGAATGGCGGGATGCCGACGGACGCGGTGCGTCCGCCCGATCACCGCTCTGCGTAACGGTGGGCCAGGTCCGCCGGATCTGGCCGACCTTTCCAATGGAAGGACGGCCGTCGGCGTATTCCGGTGGGAAGTTTCGCCGTACGAAATCCCCCGGCGGGCGGGCCTTTCGGAACGGTCGCAAAGGTCGCAGCCGCCAGACGGTTGGCGTGTGCGTGGCAACCGCCTTTGGACTGCGGCCATCGTGCCACCGCGGGGCTCGCCGGCAACCGACAGCCCACGGACCGGCACAGGCGCACGTTGTCGGTACGAACGCCCAACAGTGGAATGAACCCCGCAAGAGGATCATCGTATCGGCATGTTTCGAATTGTAACCGCCAAGCGCTGGCATGCCAAAGTTTGACGGGAACGCGTAGCAGCGTGCCGCACGAGCGGTGAGTGTCGACCGGCACTCCAGCGTCGCTCGGCGGTGGAGCCGCAGAACGGGATGAGACGCCGCACTTTCCGGCGGCGGGCGAGTGCTGATGAAGACGGACATGTCGGACAAGTGGGGACGAGCGGGGCCTCCCGGCGACGAGGCGTCGGCTTGGCGGCAACCGCTGCGGTCGACGGAGTGGTGGGGGCTGTTCGCCGGTTGCGTCGTGGCGCTCGCGGTGGTCGTCCCAGTGGAGGTGAGCCGCCTGCGGAACGCGCCGCTGAGTGGTCTGGCGGCGTGGATCGCCACCTTCAATATCGACACGTCGCCGTTTGCACCGTGGCTGCTGGTCGGGCTGGTGCTGCTGTGGCGCCGTCGCCGCCGCCGGGACGACAGGGCAGCCACCGACGAAGTGATCGACCACGGAGATGCGGCTGCGCGATCGGCGGAGGCGTGTCCGCCAGAGAGATCGGCGGAGGCCCGAGGCGGATCGGCCAAGCGGATACGGCGGGTCACCCTGGGGGCGGCCGCGGTGGCGGGCGTGTCGCTGGCGTGCGCGCTGTACGTGGCGGCCCGTCCGGTCGGCCACGAGGGACGGCCGTTCGGTTCGCTGCCACCGGCGTATCACGACGAATACTCGTACCTGTTCCAGGCGCGGACGTTTCTGGCAGGGCGGTGGTGGTTTCCGAGCGCTCCGCGACACCGCGAGTTGTTCGATCAGATGCACGTTCTGAACGAGGGGCGGTTCGCGAGTCGGTACTTCCCGGGAACGGGGCTGTGGCTGGCCCCGTGGGTGGCCGCGGGACATCCCGTCTGGGGGCAGTACGTGGCGGGGATGCTGGCTTCGGTGTTTGTGTTTCTGGCGGCGCGCGAGCTGGGCGGGGATGCTTTCGGCCTGGTGAGCGGTCTGTTGTTTGCGTCCGCACCCGGTGTTGCGCTGTTCGGCAACCTTTTGCTGGCGCACCATCCCACGCTGCTGGGTCTGACATTGTTTCTGTGGGCGTTCGCGCGGATGCAGCGTGGCGGAGGGTGGAGATGGGCGTTCTGGGCGGGATGCGGGCTTTCCTGGGCGATGCTGTGTCGTCCGCTGACGGCGGCGGCGTTCGGTCTCCCCTTCGGAATCCGGTTCTTCGGACAGGGATGGCGGACACTTCTGGCGCACAAGATCCGCGCGAGGACGACCGCGCCGCAGGCCGTGGCTGCGCATGATCAGACGCAGACGGCGGCAACGAGCGCTCCGGCAGCGAGCTCACCGGACCATCCCGGTAGGCCCCGCGCCTTCGACGTCCAAACCGGCTGGACACCGGCGGATTGGTGGCGGTGCACGCTCGGTCTGGCGATCCCGCTGGC
>RFHO01000531.1 GCA_003696385.1 Planctomycetota bacterium
CCCCACCGCCGGCCGCCGCCCTCGCTGGCGCAACGCAGCACTCTACACAAAAGCGGCCGACGTGTCTTGCACCACTCTGGATCGGCCGCGAACCGCTCCTTCGCCCACCCTGCTCGATGTTCAGCATATTCGACACAACCCTTACATCCGCGCTAAGCCGAATAATCACTACGGCCCGCACAACCGGACCCGCCACCCGCCGCCGCGAATTGGGGCGTCCGCGTAACCCACTGCACTGGCACACTTTGCACGCGAGGTCCGGTTATGCCGGTTGTATGGCTTGTACTGGTGGCATCGGTTTTGCGGATTGATCGGGCACGGCCGTGCCGCCGGTGGATCCGTCCGCTGTGGCGCGGCTGCTGGGAATCCGAGCGAGTGCGTGCCCGGTGGTCGGGCATTCGCGACCGCGACGATTCGCAGAGCTCGACTGGGGACCGAGCAGCATGTGTTCGGCGTTCCCCTGCGAACCGCACCCCAATTGGAGGGACGCATCGCGGGGGCGCCGGACCATGCGGCTCAGTCGCACCGGCGGTCCGGCTGGCAACCGCTCGGCGGGACTGCAGGGCCGCCGTGACGCCAGCCCCTGCCGAGGGTGCTTCTCCGGCTCTGTCGAACCGTCGCCCATCGCACTCGACCGGTCCCGTCCCCTCGGTCCTCAGCGGGAAAGGAACTGATCATGAACAACTGGATGAGCCGATTCTGGAATGACGACGCGGCCATGGTGGTTTCTGCCGAACTGGTGATCATCGGCACGATCGCCGTGCTGGCCATGGTCGTGGGACTGCAGGCCGTCGCACGAGCCGTCAACACCGAGATGACGGACATGGCCAACGCCCTGTACGGACTGCGGCAAACATACGCCTATACCGGCTTCCGATCCGGCACGTTCGGCAAACCCAAGAGTTTCGTTTCCGGCGGTGCCTTCTGGGCCGAACAGGGCAACTGGCAGTACGCGACGATCGTGGGGGGCGATGCGTACGTCGCAGGCGGCTCCGCCGCCGATCAGCCGCGGTCCGTCGAGCTGCAACGACGCAGCGGATCTCGCTCATGCCCCGAGCAGCCGTGCCCGCCCGGCACGATCCCCGCTCCGCCCACGCCATGCGACCCCTGCCAGGCGGCGCCGCCAGCCCGACTGGATCCCGAACCGGAACGCGACCGGCCGACCCAGACGCCCACTCCGGGCCGTCGGTCCCGGCGTGGAGACGAAACCTCCGGAGTCGAACTGAGTCCGCCCGAAGTGACTCGGACCGATCGTTGATCTGGAGTCCGAAGTCCGATCCGAACGCCGACACGCAAGGAACGGCCGTGGTGGCTCATGCCGACGCGCGGATGCAGCGTCCCAAGGCCACATCCGACCCCGCACGCAAGGCGCCGGCGGATTCGATACGATCGGCATCCTGAACACGACCTTTACACTCGCGCCAATCGATACAAACGGAACGGTCGGCACAAACGGCCCGGATGGTCGCCCGTACCGATGCAACCGAAGGAATCGGAGAGCTCGCAACCCGCGTAATCACTTCGGCTTGCAGTGCCAACCCGTCTGCGGTCGGGTTGTAACGGCTGTGCGGATCGTTCGGGCGGCACGGACTTTGCGGAATCTGCCGAAGGACACACGAGACCCGCAGTGACAATCGAACGGCCTCTTGGATGGGCGTGGCGGTGCTGAGAGACGACCGCGCGTCGTGCGGCTGATCCCCGCCGGCGCAACCACGCACGTCTGAGTCCCTTTCGGGGGGACCGTCGGTCTCAGGCCGGCGGTCCCCTTTCTTTCACGCCGAGCCGTTCGAAAGCTGCCCACACGTCGGTCCCCATCGAGGAGATTCCGCCATGCAGACGTCACCTACGTTCGATCCCCGGACCTCCGATCACCTCCACAAGACCTACCGCCTCCGACGGCGCCCGCTCGCCATCGCAGCGGGCTTCCTGGCCGACGAAAACGGGCTGATTCTGTCGGCCGAACTCGTGCTGTTGTTGACGCTCGGAGTGCTGGCCGTGCTGGTGGGGCTGAACGAGTTCGCCGTGGCGGTCAACACGGAGTTGAACGACCTGTCCAATGCATTCGGCCGCCTCAGCCAGGACTATTCCTTCACCGGTTTCCAAGGCGACAGTGAGGGCGGCAAGCGGAAAAGCTCCTACGCGGGCACGACATTCCACGACCAGGTCGACAACTGCGATCTAAACGGCAGTTGCGACATCGTCATCGGTGCGACACCCTGGAGCGGGACCGTCGGCGGCGAATGGTCCTTCACGGGCTTCGGCTGGTGAACCGGCTGTCTGGCAGTTCCAGAGCCGATCCCCTGGCCTCGGCGATTCGCCGCTCGGCACCGGCGCATCCGCCGGGAGCCGCTTGCCGTCCGCCGCGAGGACAAATGCCGTTCTCTGACGATCCGGTGCTCGGGAACGTCGGCCGCCATGCGGGCGCGGCGGAGTCCTCCATCGACGCGGCGGTTTTGTCCACGGCGGTACCGCGGGGTAGAATCGGCGGGACGTTCGCGCGCTCGCCCTCGGCCCGGGCGCAGCCGGTTCGCACCGAAGGAGGCCCGAGATGCCGCAGGCCATCGTCGACCCCGCCGAATTGCGTGCCTTCGCCCAGGCGCTGCGCCAGTTCAACGCCGATCTGGAGGACCGGGCACTGGCACTGGCCGCTCAGCTCGATGCACTCAGCGCCACCTGGCGCGATCAGGAGCACAAGAAGTTCGCCGCTGAGTTCGAGGAACACATGAAAACGCTGCGGCGGTTCATCGATGCCAACAACCGGCACGTCCCGTACCTGCTGCGGAAAGCCGAACGCATCGAAGAGTACCTGCAGCAGCGGTGAGCGGCCCCGGTTGCCGACCCACGTCCGTTCCCGGACGGCGCGCACGCCGAACGGTCCCGTGCTGCGTTCAACCGGCCGCGCGGACGACGTCGCCGTCTCGCAGCTCGTTCGGCGGCTCGAGCACGACCCGGTCCCCCGCCTTCAGTCCACCGCGGACTTCCGCCTCGTCCAGATTCATCAGCCCGACCTCGATGGGCCGCACCCGCGCCACGCCGTTGCGGACGAGAAACACCATCCAGCGACCGCGGGAATCCTGAAAAAGGGCGCTGCGGGGGACCTTGATCACGCCTTCCCGCCGGTCCGCCAGTACGCGCACGTAGACGCGATAGGCCACCGCAGGGAGGCTCATCCGTTCGGGCAACCGCCCCGTGTCGAAGTCGATCGTCACCGTGACTCGCTGCTGCTCGACGCCCAGCGAGGAACGTTTCGTGAAGCCGCGGGGGGCAATCCGCGACAGGCGGCCGTCGATCGGGTCGCGGCCATCGGCGTGGAACGACCACAGCACGGGCCGGCCCACGGCCAGCCGCACGGCGTCGTCGCTGAGCAGATCGGCTTCGACCTGCAAGTCCTCCACACGGCCGATCTCCAACAGCAACGTGCCGCTGGGCAGGACACGCTCGTTGGCGACGTGCCGTTTCAGCACCACGCCGTCGACCGGCGACCGGATGGTCACCTTCTCCCAGTCCCGCTGGGCCTGATCGCGGCGCAGTTCCGCTTGTCGCAGTTCCTGTTCGAGCACCTTGCGGTGCAGACGTTTGCGGTCGATGTAGTCGGCGATCGATTGGCGTACCAGGCGCAGTGCGGCCAGCGCCGTCTCGCCGGACCGCTCGATCAATCGGTCACGGTGATAGCCCAGTTGACTCTGGATGCGAAACAGCCAGGCCGCGTCGCGTTCCGACTCCGTGATCGCCTTGTTTTCGAACAGACGACTTTTTCTCTGGTACTCCTGTTCGGCGTATTCGAACTGCTGCTGCGAAGCCTGCGTCTGCTGCCGCGTTGCCTCGACCAGGGACGTTACCGAGGCCAGCGTTTGATCCATGCTCTTCAGAGCGTTATTCTCGAGTCGGTTGTCGTCATGCTCGGCGATCGCGTGCCGCAGCCGCTCCACCTCGGCGCTGGCGATGTCCAGACGGATCCGCCAAGGTTCCGGATCCAGACGGGCAACGACCTGCCCGGCTTCCACGCGGTCGCCCGCGCGCAGTTCGATGGGCAGAACGCGGCCGTCCAGCGGCATCGTAATCAACACCGTCCGCTTCAGCGTGGTGCGGCCGCGGGCTTCGATCCACGACTCGACGGTCCCCCGAACCGCGGTCGCGACCTGGACTTCCAGACCACGAGGCTGCACCGACAGATACACTACCCCGGCAGCCACGGCAACGGCGGCCCCCCAGATCCATCTGCGATGATTCAACATGCCATGCTCACCTGAGCGATTCCCGGCCCGACCGTGGCCGCCGCATCGCGGAACGCGATGTGGTCGCTGTTTTTTCGAGGCTGGCCCCACGGTCGGCTCCCACCGCCGGCACTGTGCGATTCATGCTTCCGCTCGTAACGTCCGATTTCCACGCATTCCGGAGGTAACGTCATGAACCGTTCGTCTGCATCCGAGAGGTTGTCGATGCGCCCCGCAGCGACCGATCGGCCGACACCCGCACGCTCGTCGACCAACCGCCGGACCTTCCTGAAGTCCTGCGGAGCCGCCGCCACCACGGCCGCCTTGGCGCATCGGCTGGCGCCCGCCGCCTACGCTGCCGGTTCGGACATCATCCGCGTGGGGCTGGTCGGTTGCGGCGGGCGTGGCACCGGAGCGGCCGCGCAGGCTCTCAACGCCGATCCCGGAGTGCGACTGGTTGCGATGGGCGACACCTTCAAGGACCGCCTGCAGAGCAGCCTGAACAACCTCAGGCAACAAGCCGCCAAGGACCGGGTGCTGGTCGACGACGATCACCAGTTCGTCGGCTTCGACGCCTACAAGCACGTGATCGACGCCGTGGACGTCGTGCTGCTGGCCACCCCGCCCCACTTCCGCCCGCAACATTTACGCTACGCCGTGGAACAGGGCAAGCACGCGTTCGTCGAAAAGCCGGTGGCCGTCGACGGTCCCGGCGTGCGGAAAATGTTCGACATCGTCGAACTGGCCCGGCAGAAGAAACTGACCATTGTTTCCGGATTGTGCTGGCGGTACCACTACGGCATGCGCGCGACGTTCGAACAGATCCACTCGGGCACGATCGGCGAAATCACCGCCATGCAGTGCAGCTACAACACCCGCGGCCTGTGGGTCCGCAAGCGTCAGCCCGAATGGAGCGACATGGAGTGGCAGATCCGCAACTGGCTGTACTTCACCTGGCTCTCCGGCGATCACATCGTCGAACAGCACGTGCACAGTCTGGACAAGACACTCTGGGCCATGCAGGACCAACCGCCCGTCCGCTGCAGCGGAACCGGTGGACGTCAGGTCCGCACCGCTCCCGAATACGGCCACATCTACGACCACTTCGCCATCGTCTACGAATACCCCAATGGGATGAAGATCTTCTCGCGGTGTCGCCAGCAGAACGGCTGCGCCGTCGACGTTTCGGACCACGTCTTCGGCACCAAGGGGCGTGTCGACGTCTTCCGCCACACCATCTACGACTGGAAGGGCAACGTCATCTGGAAGTACCGCGGGTCGAAGAACAACATGTACCAGACCGAGCACGACGAACTGTTCGCCGCCATCCGCAAGGGCGAAACGATCAACAACGGCGACTACATGACCAAGAGTACGTTGATGGCCATCATGGGCCGGATGGCCGCCTACACCGGACAGAACATCACTTGGGAGCAGGCGCTGAATTCCCAGCAGGACCTTTCACCTCCCGAGTACGACTGGATCGACCTGCCCGTTCCGCCGGTCGCCATGCCGGGGATCACGCCGTTCGTCTGATCGAGCCCGTCCGGCCCGCCGCCGCAGGCAGTCGCGCCGCGCACCATAGACGAACCGTCCGCCGCACGCCCGCGGATTCTGGAACGTCCGATGTCGCAAGCCGCGCACACGCCCGAAACAGCGCCGCCGTTCGAGCTTGGCGTGACCGTGCTCGGTGACTTCATCGTCAGTGAAGGTCCGCGCGCGGTGCTGGACCGCCTGCAGGACTGTGGAGTCACCCACGTCACGTTCAATCCGACCGTAACCGAACCGGCAGCCGAGGGTGACGGCGTCTTTCAGCCTCCGGTGGACGCCGGAGCCAGTCCGCGCCGTTTCGACCGGCCGCTGTTCGGCAAAACCGCGATCTGGTTGCGCAGCGCCGTCAGCTTCCGACCACGGCCGGACCTGTACCGCGGCTGTGTGTACGGACCGCGACGAGCCGACGAACTCACGGAACGACTTGGACCGAAAATCGCCGAATTCGTCGACCTGGCGATCCGGCGTGGTTTTCGGCTGGCCGTACAACTGGGTGCGGCTCAACCAACCGGGCTGCGGGACGAGGATCGGCCGCGACTGCCGGACGAATCACTTCCCCAAGGACGCATGGCCGATACCGCCTGCCTGGCCGCGCCGGAGGTGCGCGCCTACAACCGCGCGTATCTGGCGGACGTGCTGCGCGCATATCCGCAGGTTCAGGACGTGCGGATCGACTGGCCGGAGTACCCGTGCTACACGTTTCCCGAAGCATTCCAGGGGTTCGGGCCACACGTGCGCCGCTGGGCCGAAGCCCGCGGCGAGCCCTACGAACCGGTGCGCAGAGACGTCGCGGCATTCTGGGAACGGCTGCACGGCGGATTGAGCAATCGGCACCTCGAAGCCTTTGCGGAGGACGGTTGGTCCGCCTTTCATCATGCCCGGCATCTGCTGCGCTACCGCGGCGTCGCGTGTTGGCTGCGTTGGAAGGCGGAGCTCTCCTGCGATCTGATCGGCCACTGGCGAACCGCTCTCGACGAGGCGACCGGAACCGCCCGGCCGCGCCGCCGGCTGATCGCGCACGCGTTCATGCCGCCGTACTCTCTCCTGACCGGGCTGGATTTCGGACGGCTCGGGCAGTACGCCGACGCCGTCGCCGCCAAGTTGTACACGATGCACTGGCCGATGATGCTTCGATTCTGGGGAAGCTGGCTGCGCGAACGCAACCCCACCGTCGACGAACGCCTGCTCACCGCTGCCCTGGAGCGGCTGATGGAGCTGACACCCCCCGACGATCCCCAACGCGGTTCGCGATCACTACGGGACTGGCGATATCCCCGCCCCGAGGAGCCCCATCCGATCGCGCTCGCCGTCCAACGGGCCAAGCTGTTGCAGGCCGTCCGCGCAGCCGACACGACGGTCTTTCCGCTGATCCATGGCTACGGCCCCCTCGAGGACTTTCGCCGGCGTTTGCGCCTCGCAATCGACCCAGAGCTGTGCCCCCGCGGCGTGCTGGTCAATCGCTACGGGTACCTGAGCGACGGCAAGCTGGAAATCCTGGACAACGAAACCCGCGCGAGCACGGCCGGTTCCCGGTGAGCGCGGCGGCCGCACTCGCTCCGGTGAGCACCCTAGGCGGCCTGCAATGTTGAGCCAGCACGGGCCCCTTTTCGTGCGGCGCGCGAAACGACCCCGCGCACCGGAATGCGCGGGGTCGGATGTTCTCACGGCGTCCCCGGTCGATCGGGCCGGCTGGCACGCCTCAGTTCTTTTCGCCTTCGGAGGCGTCGTCACCAGCGGATGGTCCGGCCTCGGCAGCCTGGTCTTCCGCGGTCGAAGCCGTCTCGGACTCGGACGTTGCTTCGGCGACCGGCTCTCCGGTCTCCCGTTCGGCAGACGGTTCGCTTTCGACAGCCTCGGCGGTCGCCGCGACGGACGTGGCGTCACCGGTCGCGCCGCTCTCAGCCTCCGACGCCCCGACCGTCTGCGGTCGGCTCTCATCGGCGCTCGACGCCTGCTCGGCTTCCGCTTCGGCGGATTCGGTCGCGGTCGGTTCAGCCGTCTCGGGCTGGGGCTCGGACGCCTCTTCAGTCACCGGGGCCGCCACGGCGGCCTCCTCCATCGCCTCGGCCGTTTCCGAAACCGGTTCGGAGGTTTCAGACGCCGCAACGGATTCGGATTGCAAGGTGAACAGCGGCCCGCCACCACCCTCACGGCCACCTTTGAGTTCCTTTGGTGCCGCCGATGCGGCTTCGCCCGCCTGCTCGGCGGTGGTGACCTCCGAGCGCATCGTCAATCCGATCTTGCGCTCGGACGGGTCGATCCGCAGGATCCGCACTTCGACTTCCTGTCCAGGCTTGACGACGTCTTCTGGAGCGTTCACGCGCTGGTCGCCCATCTCCGAGACGTGCAGCAGGCCTTCCAGATCCGGTTCGATCTCTACGAACGCGCCGAAATTGGTGAGTTTGGTGACACGCCCCTTGACGACCGTCCCGGGAGCGTACTGCTCGGGGATGCGGCGTTCCCAGGGATCTTCTTCGAGCTGCTTCAGTCCCAGCCCGATCCGGCGACGTTTTTCGTCGACGTTCAGCACCACGCATTCGATTTCCTGCCCGCGTTTGAGCAATTCGTTGGCATGCGAAATCTTGCGGGTCCAGGACATGTCCGTGACGTGCAGCAGACCATCGATGCCCTCCTCCAGCTCGATGAACGCGCCGTAATTGGTCAGGTTGCGGACCCGTCCCTTCACACGCGTGCCGGGCGGATACTTCTCCTTGGCAGCGTCCCACGGGTTGGGCTCGGCCTGCTTCATCCCCAGAGAGATTTCCTGCTTCTCCTTGTTGATGCCCAGCACGGCGACTTTCACCCGATCACCGACCTTGACCAGATCGGAAGGATGGTTGACACGTCGCGTCCAGGACATCTCGCTGATGTGCACCAGACCTTCGATGCCATCCTCGAGCTTGACGAACGCACCATAGGGCATGATGTTGACCACCTCGCCCTCGACGATGCTGCCCACCGGGTACTTTTCTTCGATGTTGTCCCACGGACTGGGCTGCAGCTGCTTCAGCCCCAGACCGATCTTTTCCTTCTCGCGGTCGATCTTGATGACCTTGACCTCGATCTCCTGATCGATCTTGAGCATTTCGGAAGGGTGCCCGATCCGCCCCCAGCTCATGTCGGTCACGTGCAGCAGGCCGTCGATGCCGCCCAGATCGACGAAGGCGCCGAACGGCGCGAAGTTCTTCACCACGCCCTTGCGAACCTGACCGACCTCGAGTTCTTCCAGCAGCTTCCGTTTCATTTCGGCACGGCGGTCTTCGAGCAGTTTCCGCCGCGAGACGACGATGTTGCGCCGCGATTCGTCGATCTTCAGGATCACGCACTCGATTTCCTGTCCGACGTACTCGTCGATGTCACGCGGCCGGCGGATGTCCACCTGACTGGCCGGCAGAAACACGTTGACGCCGATGTTGACCAACAAGCCCCCCTTGATCCTGCGAACCACCCGACCGCGGACCACGTCGCCCTCTTTGTGCGTGGCGATGATTCGTTCCCATTCGCGCATGCGGTCCGCCTTCCGCTTCGAAAGAAGGATCACGCCCAGCTCGTCTTCCAGTTCCTCCAGGAGCACCTCGATCTCGTCACCGACCTTGGGCGGTTCTTCGTCTTCACCCCATTCGGAACGCAGCACCACCCCCTCGGTCTTGTAACCGATGTCGACCATCACCTCGTCGTCTTCCACGCGGACCACCTTGCCCTTGACGATCTGGTTGACGTCGAAGTCTTCGGCGGTCGCGCTGAGCACTTCTTCGAGCTGTTCGTCGTTTTCCAGCAGTTGGGCCTCTTCACCCAATACTTGCGCCAGCTCCTCGTCGGTCACTTCGATGTCGCGAATGAGATTGCGGTCTACCATGTCGAACCTGATTCCACTGAACTGTTCTGCGGCCCGCGACGTCACGAAACAGGCCGGCTTGCCAAACGGACACCCGCGCAGCCGAACGCACACCTCGTGCGCCCCGAACCACTGCAACAGGTGCTGCGAGTGTTGCACTATAAAGAGGGACCGGCCTTTCGGCTAGTGCCCACAGCCTCAGCCGACGGCTCCCGCACGGCGCCGACGGTGGCGACCATCCGCCGAGGGGCCGCCGACGGGATTCAGGGCTCTTTGGCCGATTGCTCGCGGCCTCCGTCGCCGGCCGAATCCGACGTGCCCTCGCGCGCATCCGGCGACTCCGAAGCCCCCGCAGACGCATCGGGGGCACGGGTCGGATGCGTCCCGGCGGCGGCTCGAGCGACGGTCCGGTCCACAGCAGCGGACGGCAACGACCGCCGAGCGGCCAGCCGCTGGTGCCATTCCCGCAATCGTGCCTCGTACATGGCCCACGCTTCCCGTTGATCCTGACGCAGCCCCAATCCGGCCAGGACCAAGGCGGCGAGCACCAGCACGGCCACGACTGTGAGAAAGTGCTCCACCAGCCACACAACCCACACCGGTTTTTGATCCTGGAAAACGGCAACGAGGTACAGCAACGTCGTCAGGACGAACACACCACAGACCACCACCAGCGCCGCAAACCAGCGATTGGGCGACGATGAGGGCGGAACCGCTCCGCCGCCGGACGCTTCGTCCGTGACGGGCCGCACGTCGGCTCGCGGTTCGGCGCGTGAGTCTCGTGACGGTTCGGCATCCCGGGACGAGGTATCCATGGCTTCGAGCATGCGGTTCGTGGTTGTTGCTTGCCGCCGCGTCGTCACTTTGGGGACGTACCGTCTGCCTCCGCGCCCGCGCCGGCCCCCGTGCCAGGCGGCTTTCGCGAGTCATCGGACGATCCGTACGTCGGCGCAGGACCGCCGCCGCTGAGCTGCAGGAATTCGTCGACCCAGGGGCGGATCCGGTCGAGGGCGAGGTTCCAGAAGTGCGGCTCGCGCAGGTCGTAACCGAACGATTCCTTCACCACCTGTTCGGTCATCGCCCGCCCGGTCCGGCACAGGAACGCCCGATACGCTTCCGCAAACCCCTCCGGCGAACGACGGGCAATCTGACACAGACCGCACGAAAGCAGGAAACCGAACGTGTAGGGGAAGTTGTAGAACGGAATTTCGGTGATGTAAAAGTGCAGTTTCGACGCCCAAAAACGCGGGTTCCAGCCATCTTCGCAGAGAGCGTTGCAGTACGCGGTTTTCTGCGCGGCGAGCATCAGATCGTCGAGTTCGGCCGCAGTCAGTTCGCGCTCGCGTCGGCGCCGGTAGAACTCGTCCTCGAACAGGAACCGACAGTGGATGTTCATCAGAAACGAAACCGCGTCGGCCAGCCGTTTGTCCAGCCACTGCAATCGTCGAGCCGGATCGGTGGTCTGCTGCAACAGCACGTCGCCGACCACGGCTTCCGCAAAGGTGGAAGCCGTTTCCGCCAGGTTCATCGGGTACTGCTGCAGAAACACCGGCAGGTCCCGCAACACGTGGCCGTGATACGCGTGGCCCAGTTCGTGTGCCAACACCGACAGACTCTCGAGGCTGTCCGTGTAGGTCATGAAGATCCGTGACTGCCGATGCATCGGGAATCCGGCACAGAAGCCGCCCTGACGCTTGCCCGGCCGATTCTCCGCTTCGACCCAGCCCTCGCGCAGCGCCCGTTCCGCGAACGTCCCCAACTCCTCGCTGAACAGGGAAAACGTGTCGATGATGATACGGCAGGCTTGCTCGTACGGCACCCGGTCCTGACGCTGCCGCGGATCACCGGCCGGTATCGGGGCGGACAGATCGAACCACGCAAGCCGCGGAACCCCCAGCCAGCGGGCCTTCGCCTCCAGGTATGGCAACAGGAACGTCTTCTGCGCTGCGATGGTGTCCCACATCGTCTGCAGAGTCTCACGCGACATCCGCGCCAGCGCCAGCGGCAGATCGAGGTGATCGTGGACCGGCAACCGTCCGTAGCGGGTCAAACGGCTGCCGGCGATGTGGTTCAGCGCGTCGGCACAGGTGTCGGCGATCGACCGCCACGCACGGTCGGCAGCGCGGAAGTTGTTTTCCCGCACCGTTCGCTCCGGTCCGTCCCACGTCACCTGTCCCGGCGACTTCTGCACGATCTCTCCGTGTTCCATCACCGGGATTCGCAGTTCGCTGCTGATCCGGTCGTACAGGCGGCCCCATCCCTGTAGACCGTCCACATCCAGTTCATTGGCGAGCGCCTCCTGTTCCGTTGGCAGCCCCAGCCGAGCTAACCGGCGACGTTCTTCCAAATAGAAACGGATCTGCCCTAAC
>RFHO01000532.1 GCA_003696385.1 Planctomycetota bacterium
ACCCGCCGGCGGCCGGCGTCGTGACCGGACACGCTCCAACGTCGCCCGCCGCACATCAGCGGCGGCAACGGACTCCGACATGAAAGGACGACACTCGTGCCCGAACGCGTGATCATCATCGGCTCGGGACCGGCCGGATGGACGGCGGCAATCTATGCGGCCCGAGCGGAATTGCAGCCTCTGGTTTTCGAAGGCGCCGTCACGGAAGAAAACCGCATGAAGGGCACGTTGCCCCTGGGACAGCTCGCGCTGACCACCGAAGTGGAAAACTATCCCGGTTTCCCCGCCGGAGACCTGCGCGAGTACCTCAAGAGCGCCCTGCCGCCGGAACGCATCCCGTGGCGCGATCCCGAACACACACACGGAGCCGTCACCGGCCCCGAATTGATGGAACTGATGCGGCAACAGGCCATCAACTTCGGCACGCGGGTGATCACGGATGACATCGTCGAAGTCGATTTCGGCACACACCCGTTCCGCCTGAAATCACTCAGCGGCGAGCGCTACGAGGCGCTGGCGGTGATCATCGCCACGGGAGCGCGAGCCAACTACCTTGGCCTGGAATCGGAAGAACGCTTCAAGAACCGCGGCGTCTCCGCGTGTGCCGTCTGCGACGGTGCTCTCCCCCGCTTCCGCAACAACCCCGTGGTCGTGGTCGGAGGCGGCGACAGCGCCATGGAAGAGGCTCTGTACCTGACCAAGTTTGCCTCGGTGGTGCATGTCGTCCATCGGCGGGATCAGCTTCGAGCAAGCAAGATCATGGCCGAACGCGCCCTCAAGCATCCCAGGATCCAGTTCCACTGGAATGCGGTCGTGGAGGAGGTCCTTGGCGACGACGAACGCGGCGTCACGGGCGTTCGCATTCGCAGTACGGTCGACCCCGATGAAAAGACGGAAATTCCCTGCTCGGGAATGTTCGTGGCCATCGGACACACGCCGAATACGGACTTTCTCCGCGGACAGGTCGAAACCAACGAAAAGGGCTACATCCGCTGGATCCATCCGCACCGCACTCACACCAGCGTGGAAGGCGTTTTCGCGGCCGGTGATGTCGCCGACGACTACTACCGCCAAGCCGTCACTGCGGCGGGAACCGGGTGCATGGCCGCCCTCGATGCCGAACGCTGGCTCGGCTCCAAGGGCTTCGAATGACCGCGGCCAGCATGAGGGCGTCCTGCCCGGTTCGATCCGGCGACCAATCGGAGCGTTGTGCCATGCTGACCGCCGACGGATGCACCACCCGCCGCGACCGGCTGTGGGAAAGACTGCCCGAACAGATTGAGTGGGTACTGGTGGCCGACCCGCGCCATGTGCACTACCTGTCGGGCTTCTGGATCAACCCGTTGAGCTTCTCCGCCGGCGAGCGTTCGCGTCTGCTGCTCGATCGCCGCCACGGAGCGACGCTGATCGCCGACAATTTCGCCCGTCGCTCCGCGGTCGCCACGCCCCACGTCGATCGCGAGGAAACGGTCACCTGGTACGACCACCACCGTTCGGTCGAGAACCGCGACCGGGCACTGCTGGAAGGACTCAAGCGCACACTGTCGGAGCTGACCGGACGCCCGGGTCTGATCGACGCAGACTGGTGCAGCCCGGCAGAGCGCGCGTTGTTACGCGACGCCGGACTCGACGTTCATCTGCACTGCCCGGACGCCCTCACACTGGGAGACCTGCTGCGGATCCTCCGCCGGCAAAAACTTCCCGACGAGCTGCGGTTGCTGCAAACCTGCATGGATGCCGGAGCCGCCGGCCAGCGAGCCGGTTTGCAGGCCGTGCGGGCGGGAGTCTCGGAATTCGACGTTTACCGCGAGATCCATCGCTCCGTGCTGGAAGCGGCCGCAACGCCCTGCCTGCTGTACGGCGACTTTCGAGCCGTCTCCCCCGAAGTACCCAAGGCCGGTGGGCTGCCCACTGGACACGTCCTGGCCGACGGAGAACTGATGATCCTCGACTTCTCCGTCGTGATCGCCGGCTACCGCAGCGATTTCACCAACACCGTCGCCGTGGGCACGCCGACCGCCGAGCAGACACGGCTGTTCGAAACCTGCTGCCGCGCGCTGGCCGCCGGCGAAAGCAAACTGCTCCCCGGAACGCCCGCATCGGACGTTTTTCACGCCGTCTCCAGCGTGCTCGAAGAAGCCGGGTACGGCCCCTTGCGACACCACGCCGGACATGGCATCGGATTGGCCCACCCCGAACCGCCGATCTTCGTCGAAAACAGCCGGGACGTGCTGCAGGTGGGTGACGTCGTCACGCTCGAACCGGGCGCCTACGTCGAAGGCATCGGCGGCGTGCGCGTGGAGCACAACTACCTCGTCACGGATTCCGGCCCCCAACGGCTCAGCGAACACCAACTGCGTCTTTCGACTTCCTGAAACGGCTCGGTCCCGTCCCTGCCCGCGCCCTGCGCCCACCTGATCGGTATAATGCCTCGGATCACCGAGCCTTCGTTCGAGAGAACCGGAAAAGAGACCGACAATGGCGAGCTGGCCGTACCTGCAGGCGACCTCGGCGGACGCCGAGGACCCGTTGGAGCTGATGGATCAGATCGAGGCGTTGAAAGAAAAGGCCAACGCCACGATCCTCGCGCACTACTACGTCAATGGAGAACTGCAGGACATCGCCGACTTCACCGGCGACAGCCTCAAGCTGGCCCGCGACGCGGCCGGAGTCCAGACCGACACCATTGTTTTCTGCGGCGTCCACTTCATGGCCGAAACGGCCAAGATCATCAACCCGGACAAGCGCGTGCTGCTTCCCGACCTGCAGGCGGGCTGTTCACTGGCCGAAAGCTGTCCCGCGGATCGACTGGCCGCCTTCCAGGAACGACTCCGCTGCGAAGGCCGCGACTTCCTCACCGTCGCCTACATCAACACCAGTGCCGCCGTCAAGAGCCTGTGTGACTGGATCGTCACCAGCGGCAATGCCCGGGAAATCATCGAACGGCTGCCGGAGGACAAGGAAATCCTGTTCGTCCCCGACCAGCATCTCGGACGCTACCTGATGGAAGTCACCGGCCGAACGATGATCCTCTGGCCAGGTTCCTGCATGGTGCACGAAATCTTCAGCGTCCAGGATTTGCTCCGGGCAAAGCGGAACAATCCCGGCAGCCTGGTGATCGCACACCCCGAATGCCCGCGGACGATCCTCGAACATGCCGATTTCATCGGCGGTACCGAGAAAATGCGGCGCTTCGTAGCCGAGCGAAGCCAGCCGACGAAGTTTCTGGTCGCCACCGAGGTAAACATGATCCATTCGCTGAAAAAAACGGCACCGCAGCACGAATACGTGCCGGTGCCGGGGATCATGTCCTCCAGCGGAGAAACCTGCGCGTGCAACCGCTGTCCGCACATGGCCCGAAACACCCTGCAGGCCGTGCGCGATTGCCTCCGCTACGGCAAGCCGGAAATCACCTGGCAGCCGTACTTCGAGAAAGCCCGCGACGTCGTCCGCCGCAGCCTCCTGAACTGAACGCCGACGGCGGCCTCGCTGCGGAACCCTCAGACCACCGCGATTTCGTTCCGCAGGACCAGGGCAAATGGATTGTCGGCCAACGCGTCGATGGCCTCCAACGCCGCATGCGTCGCCGCCTGCTTCACATAAAACGACGGCGCTAGCCCCGAAAGGATCACTGCATCGCCATCGAAATCGATGTGCAAATCCGACGCGATGTTGCCCAGCCGCGTCTTCAGAAGATCCTGGATGCGCCGAATCAGCGCACCCGCGAACCCCGACGATTCCTTGAGCGCAGCAGTCGAAACTCGCTCGGCCAACTCGGTCACCACCATCCCGGTCCCTCCTTGAATCGTCCCCCAGCGCCGCATTCACGACGCGACGCGTTCAAGCCACAGAGCGTCTCTGCTAGCAATCTTCGTGCCAATCGCCCTGTCCACTGCGACCGCAGCCAGCGATCGTCCTCAACTGCCGTGCACCGAATGAGTTGCGAACGCCTTTTCGAAAGCGGTGCAAAAAACGGCAGACCGCTGCCTGTGGCGCGTCTGGTGGCAGTTGTGCCAGATGTGCGCACCACCGCCCTTGCGTGCACGATTCCGCACGGTCGAAGGCCCGGCCCTTCCATCATGACCAACCGCACGAACCACCACGCCACGAAACATACGTCGGCCCCGAAAACCAGAAATGGAGCCCCAACGACGGCGCAAGACTCGGGATGTGCTTCGTGAGACAATATCAGGCTAACCGCCCCCAACCGACATGTCAAACAGGCGGTGGTGGCTTTTCCGCTTGCGGCAGTCCGGCACTACGACTACGTGTCATGCGGCGCGGACGCAGCCCCCGGATCGCTCATCGGCCGCATTCCCATGCCCGACGAGGTAATGGTCTCGCGCGTCATCGCCTTGAGCGTCGAGCCCGTCCCGGACGTCCCGCTGCCGGCTCATCGAGTAGGTTCGCAGAACAGGACGACCGTCGGCGCACCCCATTGCGGCAGCGACGATGGTACGCTCGGCCGCGCCGTCTCCGGTCCTTCATGAGCGTCCGGCGCGTCCCTGTAGCGCGTTCCTGGAACGCACCGGCTCCAAAACACGGATGGCCGCGGCCCGATCAGCACCGCGACATGCGCCCCATTATTCTCAATTCTTCAGTCCAGCCGACGTATGACTGTCGCCGGTCGCCCGATACGATGGCTCTCCGCCTGCGCAGGCAACGGCGGCCATCGATCAATCATCCCCCGGTTCGAAGCACATCCCGTTTCCGACGGCGCCGCGGCCCCCGACGATACGGCACGATTGGTCCGTTGGCGATACACCGCGGTGATCGGCGTGTCGGACTTCCGTGTGCCGCACGCAGCGGTTTTTTTCTCAAGAGGGAGAGCCTTATGGCCATCAAGTTTCACGAAGTCGCTCTGGAGGCGGATTCGTCGACGAATGTGGTCCGCGTCCATGTGACCGGCAAGCTCACGAAGGAGGACTACGAGCTGTTCGTACCGCAGGTCGAACGGCGGATCAAGCAACACGGGAAGATTCGCATTCTTTTCGAGATGGAAGACTTCCACGGTTGGACGGCGGGAGCCTTGTGGGAAGACATCAAATTCGACCTCAAGCACTTCAAGGACATCGAAAAAATCGCCATGGTCGGCGAGAAAGCCTGGGAGCGGGGAATGGCTGTGTTCTGTCGCCCGTTCACGACCGCCAAGATCCGATATTTCGACCGCTCCGAAGCCGACGAGGCCTTGAAGCGGCTCCTAAACGACGGCACGGCGTCCAGCCAGTGACCGAGCGCCCGCTGGTCCGGTGGACCGGACGTGCCTCCGTGGCACACACGATGTGTCGTGTGCCGACCGAGCGGTCAATGAATGAGCCGACGTGGACCGGCGTCACCACGTCCGCACAGCAACGTCAATGCCCGGATCGCGCATTGCGCACGGTGGTGAGCCGAGCGACCGTCGCGCCGCGGCCTTCCAGCCTCGCATTCCGCCACACGTTGCCATGCCCAAACCTCTCAAGGTCGTGCTGTTGGTTTTGTGCATCGCGGGTGGAGCCTACGGCGTGTGGTGGTGGGAGCTGCGTCCACAGCCGAAAACCGCCGACACATTGTACCTGTATGGCAACATCGACGTGCGTCAGGTGGCCTTGGCCATCAATGGGACGGAACGCATCGCAAAGCTTATGGTCGAGGAAGGCGACCTGGTGCAACCCGGACAACTGCTGGCTCAGTTGGAGCTGGAAAGTTTCCAGCTCGCCGTGGAACGTGCAGCGGCCCGGGTGGAAACCCAGCGGCAGGTCGTCGCACGGTTGGAAGCCGGCACGCGGCCCGAAGAGATTCGCGAGGCCAAGGCGGCGTTGGAGGCCGCTCAGGCCGTACTCGATGACGCCGAAGCCACTCTGCAGAGCGTGACGGCTTTGTTCGAAAAGAACGCCGCCACGCCCCGCCCGTCGCCGCGCTGACCATGGC
>RFHO01000100.1 GCA_003696385.1 Planctomycetota bacterium
GCGGCGCGGCGACCGCGGTGCCGGCCGGAGCGGCACCGGGAGCGCTTCCGCCAGGCTGTGACGGGCATTGCGGCGAGCGTGGATCGTGTGAGCCGGTCATCGTCGTCTCCTCGTCGGATCGACGGCGTTTCGTGAGGAATTGCGGCGGGTGCGGTCCGTCGCCGGGAGCGTCAGGCCGAGGATTCATCGGCGGACTGTTCGGCCGCCTGATCCAGCCACTGCCACGAGTCGAATGTCGCGGCCTGACCGGCAGGCCGGCCGGCGGCGTCCACGACGTTCCACACCACGGCCCGCCGGATGCGGAAGCGGCGACCGGTCGCGGTCTTGCGGATCCCCTGATAATCGTCGACGAACCCCCGCTCGGCCGCCTGCTGCAGCATCCGGGCGCGTTCGGCCTGTTGCTGGGGCTCGGCGGTCATCCGCGACGGCATCCGCAGTGCCGCGGGCAGTTCCAGTTCGAACAGTTCCAGAGCCGCCCGATTCAGATAGTCGAGGATCGGATCGGCCTGCGTCCCGTGCGCCAGCACGACGAAAGGGGCTTCGAACAGCAGCCGCGCATCCTCCGCGTCGTTCCCCGACCGCGCGATCAAGTCGCGCCCCAGCCAGTACCGGAACGAATCCAGCAGGGCCCGCGTGCGCTGCTGCCAGCGGTGATCGTGCCAGGGCTCTCGGTCCATTGCGTCGCGGTCCATGGTTTGCAGCCACGGTCCTGATCTGGAGCGGCGGTTGCCGTGACGACCGCGGTCTGCGTCGCGGCGCCGGCCGGCCGGGCGGTCGAAAGCGTGCGTCTTTCGAGCACACCATCGTACTGATCCGTCGCGGAGATCGCATCCGAGCATTCGTCGGGCGATCGCCAGGGCCATTGCCTTCGGCCCAGTGCGGTTCGCCGGCAAAACGCGCACCCGTGCGAACTCGCGGCCATCGGCAGTGCTCCGATCGCGCGCTGCACCCCTGGCCATCGGCAATGCCTCGATGGCGGGTTCGGGCCGTCGGTCGCAAACGCTGCGGCGTCCGGTCATAATCCGCAGGCGTCGCGAGGCCGAGTGAGCGGATGGCGCGGACGCTCTGCGGCGGCTGCACCGAAGCTCGCGGCACGAACGCCATGACCGTTCGAATCCGGGAGGAGCACCATGATCGACAGGTTCGTTGGCCGGATCACGCGGCAAGTTCGGGCGCTGGCGCTTCCGATCGCCGCGGTGCTGATCGGCGGCCTGGTGGCCGATCGTGCCGCGGCCGCCAAGCCGGAGGTGTTCGGCAAGACGAAGGACGGCCAGGTCGTGCATCGCTTCACCTTGCAGAACCGCAAGGGCGTCGTCGCGCGGCTGATCACGCGCGGAGCGACTTTGACCGAACTGCACGTCCCGGACAAACGCGGCAAAACGGCGGACGTGGTGCTCGGGTTCGACACCGTCGCCGGTTATGAATCGAAGGACAATCAGTACTTCGGTTGCACGGTCGGCCGCGTGTGCAACCGGATCGCCAAAGGCCGCTTCACGCTCAACGGGAAAACCTACCAGTTGGCGCTGAACGACGGACCGAACCATCTGCACGGCGGCGTCGAGCGGAGTTGGGACAAGGTGGTCTGGAAGGGCCGTTACGTGAAGACGAAGCACGGGCCGGGTGTCCGCTTCGAATACACCAGCCCCGACGGCGAAGAGGGGTATCCGGGCACGGTCAGGGCCACGGTGGTCTACGCTCTGAACGACGAAAACGAGCTGCGGATCGACTTCATGGCCGAAACCGACGCGCCCACGCCGGTCAACATGACCAACCATTCGTACTTCAACCTGCAGGGCGCGGGTGCGCCCACGGTGTTGGATCATGTGCTGACGATCGACGCCGATTACTACACGCCCACGGACGAAACGCTGATCCCGACCGGCGAGATCGCGCCGGTGGACGGAACGCCGCTTGATTTTCGCAAGCCGCACCGCATCGGGGAGCGGATCGAGTCGCTGATCAAGTCGCCCTCGCTGGGCTACGACCACAACTTCGTGCTCAACGGGCAGCCCGGCAACCTGCGGTTCGCCGCCCGGCTGCACGATCCACGATCCGGCCGCACCCTGGAGGTCCTCACCACGCAACCCGGACTGCAGTTCTATTCGGGGAACTTCCTGTTCGGGCAGAAGGGCAAGGGCGGCAAGACGTACGCGAAGCACAGTGCCGTGTGCCTGGAAACGCAGCACTTCCCGGATTCGCCCAATCATCCGGAGTTTCCGTCGATCATCCTGAAGCCCGGGCAGCGCTATCACGAAGTGTGCGTCTACCGGTTCCGGGCCGAATGACGGCGCGGTCACAGGCGATCCGGCGGGCGTGTACCCTTCCCGGAAGAAGTCCCGGGGCACGGACGGACGAGGCGACCATGTTCACGGGCATCGTCGAAGCGACGGGCGAAATCACGCGGATCGAAACCATTCCGGGAGACGCGATCGAGTTGTCGGTGCGCGTCCCGGCGTCGTTCGTGGCGGAGGGGCGGATCGGCGACAGCGTGGCGATCAATGGCTGTTGCCTGACCGTCGTGCGGATGGACGGCCCGCAGTGGCTCTTCCAGGCGGGGCACGAAACGCTGGACAAGACGAACCTGGGTGACCTCGAGGTCGGAGATGCGGTCAACCTGGAACGCGCGCTGCCCGCCAACGGGCGTCTGGGTGGACACTTCGTCCAGGGGCACGTGGACGGTGTGGGCCGTGTTGCGGCGATCGAGCCCCACGCGGACTGGTCGGACTACCGCTTCGCCGCGGACCGGTCTCTGCTGGAGTACCTCGTCCCGAAGGGATCGGTGGCGGTCGACGGTGTGAGCCTGACGGTGGTGGACGTGACCGCGGAGGACTTCTCGGTGGCGCTGATTCCGCACACTCTGCAGGTCACCACGCTGGGGCGTCGCCGAGTCGGCGATCGGGTGAACATCGAAACGGACATCCTCGGCAAATACGTCCGCCGGTTCCTGGAACGTGTTCCGCTTGCGGGGCTGACGGCTCCGCCCGGTGAGAACCCCAATTGAGCGTGCGATGAAAAAACGGGGTACGTCCGAAGGCGAGCCGAAGTCCGCCGACTGCGGCGATGCGGGGGAACAGCCGGCCATCAAACCGCCTCCGCGGCAGACGCGCCGGCGGCTGATGGAAATGTTCCAAGCTCTGGGACTGCATCCGCGAACCGACCTGGGGCAGAACTTTCTGATCGACCTGAACCTGCTCGAGTACATCGTCGCCCAAGCGGACCTGCAGGCCGAGGACGTGGCCCTGGAAGTGGGAGCGGGCACCGGGAGCCTGACGGCGCTGCTGGCACAGCACGCGGGACACGTGGTGTCGATCGAGGTCGATCCCCGGATGTACGCGCTCGCACGGGCAGCGGTCGCGGAGTATGCCAACGTCACGCTGTTGAACTGCGACGCGTTGAAATCGAAAAACCGGTTTGCGCCGGAAGTGCTGGCGGCGATCGAAGCGGCGCTCGCGGGCGTCGGATCACAGTCCCTGAAACTGGTGGCCAACCTGCCGTACAACATTGCCACGCCGGTGGTTTCCAACCTCGTCGCCACCGACCTGTGCTGGAAACGGATGGTCGTCACCGTGCAGTGGGAACTGGCCCTGCGGATGGCGGCTCCACCCGGCGATCCGCATTACGGGGCGCTGGCGGTGTGGCTGCAGAGCCAGGCGCGGGTCGAGATCCTCAAGAAGCTGTCCCCGAAGGTGTTCTGGCCGCGGCCGAAGGTGGAATCGGCCATCGTGCGGATCGACCCGGACCCGGAAGCGGCGGCACGAATCGCCGATCGGGCCTTTTTTCACGATTTCGTGCGACGTCTGTTCATTCACCGCCGCAAATTCCTCCGCAGCGTGCTCGGGAGCATGTTCCGCAAGCAGCTCGGCAAGGCGGCCGTGGACGCTCTGCTGACCGAACTGAACATTCCGCCCGAAAAGCGGGCCGACATGCTGAGCATCGAGGAACTGATTGCCCTGAGCAATCGATTTCACTCGGCACTGGCGGACCGATAAACTACCGCACTTCGCCGCTGTGGCGGGATCTGCCGAGATGCCGCCGCCGGAGCGGGTCGGTGCGGACCGAGGCTCGGGCCGGGGCCGGAATGTCCGCCCGAAACGCGGCCCGCGAGTCGTCTCGACACTGTTCCTGGACGGGCGGAGACCACCGGTGCATACCGGCTTCCGTCCTATCCGTTCGCTTCGAAATCGAACTGCGCGAGTTGCCCCATGCAGGATCGCATCGTCTGTCAGGGAATCACGTTCGATGACGTGTTGCTCGAGCCGGCCTACAGCGACGTGCTACCGGCGGAAGTCGATACATCCACGTGTCTGACGCCCAGCATCCGCCTGAACATTCCGATCGTCAGCAGCCCGATGGACACCGTCACCGAGAGCGAAATGGCGATCGCGCTCGCTCAGGAAGGGGGCATCGGGATCATCCACAAGAACATGTCGATCGAGCAGCAGTCGCTGCAGGTCGATGCCGTGAAGCGCAGCGAACACGGAGTGATCGTCGATCCGGTGACGCTGCCGCCAGAGGCGACCGTCGGGGAAGCGATGCGGATCATGGACGAGCGCAACATCGGCGGCGTGCCGATCACCCGCAACGGCCGGCTGCTGGGCATCCTGACGCGGCGCGACCTGCGGTTTCTGGAGTCGCGCGACCGGCGGGTCGAGGAGGTGATGACCAAGGACAACCTGGTCACGGCCCCGGAAGACACCGACCTGGAATCGGCTCAGCGGCTGCTGTTGGAAAATAAAGTCGAGAAACTGCTCCTGGTTGACGAAGAATATCGATTGAAGGGGTTGATCACGATCAAGGACATCGACAAGAACCTGCGGTTCCCGAACGCGAGCAAGGACGAGCGCGGTCGGTTGCGCGTGGGAGCGGCCGTGGGCGTGCACGATCTGCAGCGCGTCGCGGCTTTGATCGAGAAAGACGTCGATGTGATCGTGGTCGACAGTGCCCACGGACATTCGAAGAACGTGATCGAAACCGTTCGGGAGATCAAGAAAAACTGGGAAATCGACGTCATTGCGGGAAACGTGGCGACCGAGGAAGGCTGCCGCGACCTGATCGAGGCCGGTGCCGATGCGGTGAAGGTCGGCATCGGGCCCGGATCGATCTGCACGACGCGGGTCATTTCGGGCGTCGGGGTGCCTCAGTTGACCGCCGTGGCCAACGCGGCCCGTGCGGCCAGGGCCAGCGGCACGCCACTGATTGCCGACGGCGGGATCCGCTACAGCGGTGACATCACCAAGGCTCTGGCCGCCGGAGCCCATACCGTGATGCTGGGTGGCCTGCTGGCCGGTCTGGACGAGAGCCCCGGGGAGATGATCCTCTACCAGGGCCGGGCGTTCAAACGGTACCGCGGCATGGGCTCGCTGGGCGCGATGGTCCAGGGCAGCAGCGATCGTTACCGCCAGTCGGTCGACGAGCGCGATCCGAGGGCCGCCGGCAAGCTGGTCCCTGAAGGCGTCGAAGGACGTGTGCCCTACAAGGGGCCGCTGAGCCCGTTCTTGTATCAACTGGTCGGTGGACTACGAGCCGGTATGGGATACCTCGGCGCCCGAAACCTCGATGAATTGCGGACCAAGGCGCGGTTCATTCAGGTTTCGGTGGCAACGGTCAGGGAGAGCCATCCACATGACATCGCCATCACGCAGGAAGCTCCGAACTATTCGGCCGAGTACGCTCGCGGAGAACCGTGAGCATCGGTGGCATGACGCCCGGCGGCGAACCTTGATTGCGGCGCCATCCGCGGGGCCTCGCCCCCGGAAGGCGGCGGATCTCCCGGACGAGCGGATGGCGAACCGCGGTGTTGTTCCGTTGTGTCGATGCGCTCTGCTGATCGCCGCCGTCGGGCTGGCCGCGGAACGATCCTTGCCGGCCGCACAGCCCGGCCGCGGTGCGCATCGCTCCGCGGTCGTACAATCCGCCCCGCAGACGCTGGAGGAATTGCGGCGGCGCAATCCACGATCCCGATGGGAAGAACTCAAACGCCGGTTCGGCCTGAGCGGTCGCCATCGGTCGGCGCAACCACAGAAAGCTCCGCCGGTGCC
>RFHO01000533.1 GCA_003696385.1 Planctomycetota bacterium
CGCCTCGTGGCGATACGGGGCAAACAGCGGCAATGTGAGCCGCAACGGGGCATCGGACGCGTTCCAGATGTGCAGAGTGGGCCGGATGTGCAGACCACGCCGGCGCATCGCGGCATTGCCGGCCGGGCAATGGGCGGGATCGTGCAACCACGTGGCGAACGAGACACGCGGTACGCCGTCGTGCGGATCGTCGCCCGTGGTGTAGCGGCCGTATTCGGCGTCCTGCGACGCGTCTGCCGGCGCATCGACATCGCCGCGGTCGTTGCCGGAGCGGTGGTCCTGGGGCGCCCGTCGATGGTCGACGCGGTTTCGATCATCGTCGGCTCGGCGATCATTTTCGTCAGAATCACGGTTGTGGTCTTCGCGACCATCGTCACTGGCTGCCTGGCGGCGATCGTCATCCGAGGATGCGGCGGCCGACGACCCCGGATGCGGATTTCCGGATGCAGAGGCGCTCGCCTGGCGATAAGACCATTCTTCGAACCGTTCGTACCAGCTTTGAGCGTTCCAATGTTTCCAGGACGGTGGCGCATTGAGCCGGAATCGTTCGGCGCTGACGACTCCGCGGATGTATGCACACCGTCCAATGGCGGGCGCGATGCGGTATTCGACGCCGGAAGGAAACGGTGCTTCTCCGAGTACGGTGAGTGTACGGCGAGCGGGGTCGTGTTCGATGATCGGAAACCATCCGCCGGTGCGCGGGCGTGTGGCGACCAGCCGGAAAGCGGTCCGAGCGCCGAGGCTCCGGCGGTCGGGCAGGGCGGGGAGGAAGATCCGGCCGCGGGCGGTGTCGAACCGGGTGACAGGGAACCAGCGTTTCCATCCGGAAATCCACACGGTCAGTGAACCGCCCTGGGCAACGGCTCCCAAAGGAATTTCCGGCCGGAGGCTCAGGAAGGGCTGACCGGCTTCTTCGTCCAGCGCGGCCACGTCGGCGACCCGGGTCGCTCCGGTATCTTCGTATCGCGACCATTCGCGCGACCCGAGCCAGATGGCGTAGCGCCCGGGGCTGAAGTCGGGCAGCGCAACTCCGGCCGGCAAGCGAACCTCGCTCAGGATCGCGGAAATCGGTTGCGCGACGGCACCCGTGCCCGCGGCGATCGGGGCGTCGGCCTCGACCATCGGTTCGTGCTCGGGAAGCTCCATCTCGAAGTCCTTCTCGAGGATCACCGCACCGTCGATGAGCAGTCGCGCGTCACGTTCGATCTCCAGGCGTTCGGCCATGACGGCGGGCAGACGCGGCCAGATCGACGGGTCACTCACCAGCGCGTTTCCCTCCAGGTCGTAGCCGCGGAACGGCGCCAGGGTCACGTCCCGACCTTCGACGATCAGTTTGCCGGCCACCACCAGCGTGCCGATCACCGTCACCCGGTCGCTCACCCGCAGGTCACCATCGCAGACGAAGATTCCCAGCGGATTGTCTTCGCTGGGCTGCAAAGTGGTGTTCCGCAACGACCACCGCACACGTGGGGCCCGATAGGTCGGCCCGCCTTGGTAAATGCGGTATTCCCGGAACGCATCCAGCGGAACGGACCAGCGGCTTGCGTCCGCGGGCGGTTTGCCGTCGGCGATCTGCCACGAGACGTGGAGCCGGTCCAGGTCCTCGCGGAGCCGGTGGTCGGGACGTATGCCGACGGTCAGCGTGCCGGGCAGCGGATGCGGCCACCGCGTGAGGCTGCCTGTGAATCCGTCGGTCAGGTCGTCTCCCAGTCCGGCGAGATAGGCGGCGCGGGGGGCCCGTCCCCAGCGCGGATCTTCGAACAGACGAATGCCGCCGGCCAGGAACACGTCTCCGTCGATGCGGCAGCCCGGTTCCAGCCGCAGCGAATGTCCCGACTTGCGGGCCTGCAGCGTCAGCGATTCCACGCCCCGCCAGGCGGGCGGGTTGGGCGACAGATCGTTGGCCGTCCCGTCGTCGCGGCCCACGGGGATCCGCCCGGGCAGACGCGGTTCGAGCCGCGCGACGACTTCCACCGTCCGCTCGACGCGGTATGCGGGATTCTCGTGCGCCACCCAGATGCCCTTGGAGCGGACGAGCACGTGCAAGGCGTCCCAGGCGTCGCCGTCTTCCGGAAGGGCGGCGTCGTCGAGCTGATGGGGAGCCCACCACGTGACTTCATAGTGCAGCGTGCCTTCGTCGTCCGCGCCGACCACGGCGCGCAGAGGGCTGTCCACGCCTTCCCAATTCGGAGAAGACATCAACCGCAGGGCGGCGGACGCTCCCGTACGGGCCGCTTGCAGCGCGGCGGTGTCGTGCCGGGCGTTGGAGCGCACACGATGCTCGGTTCCTTGCAGTCGTACGAAGGTGTACGTCAGCACCAGGCTCATGCTGATCGCAAACATCACGATCAACAGCGTGAAGCCGGCCCGCGCGGGCCGGCGGGAGGAACGGTTCGGACCGGCGTACCGCCGTTGGAACGGCACGTTCCGGGGGGTGTGTCGGCCCGTACGACGGCGCGGGTGATCAATGCATGCTGTGGACATAGCGGTACCGGATCGAATGGAAGAACGGGATGGCACGCGTACGTTCGGGGACGGGCGAGGACGCCTGTCCGGTCGGTTCGAGCTGCAGTTCGATCGCGAGCGTCCCCTGACGCAGACCGGCGTCGGCGGTTACCACGCTTTGAGCCCAAGGCAGGGCGAACCATTCCGGAGACCCCGGCACGACGCCCTGCAACTGATCGTCGGTGGGGGTCCAGCGGAGTTCGAAACGCACGGCAGGGTAGGGTTTCTTCTTTCCCATCGCCGTCTCGCGGACGGCGCAGAGTCGCACGTTGCGGCACAGTGCGATGGCTTCGGCCTGCGGCGAAACCAGCATCCGCCGCAACTGTTGGGAAAACTTGCGGTCATAGATGTCCACGTGACCGGCGACTTCGGGAAAGGCGAATTCACACAGCAGACCGGGATCCTCCGGATTGGGGGCGTAGACGATCAGCTCATCGAATCGCGGCTGCCGGTCGGCGAACACGCCTCCGTGCAGGTGCCCGTCCCGTCCGCCGCTCCAGACCACCAGGATCTCCGGAAATTCATGCGGCCCCCAGGATTCGCTCAGCACCCGCAACCCGACCTTGGGGAGGCCGTCTGCGTCGCGATAGACACCCGTCTGTGCGACCATCCAGCGGATCCGTTGCAAGGCGGCGTCGGCCGCCGCCGTGGTCCCCGTGACATCGCGGGTGTGCACCCAGGCCGCCTGGATGGCCATGGTCATGCCCGCCAGGACAAGCGCGAGCAGGCCGGTGATCGCAGAAGCGATGATCATCTCGGCCAGCGTGAAGGCCGCGCGATCGCTGCGGAGCGGCAGATGGTCCACCGGTCGCCCGCACGGACCGAAGCGGCACCAGCGGAGCCGCTGGATCTTTCGGTCGCGCCGCAGGCGGCTTTGCCGAGCGGTGCGGTGTCGGAGCGCGTGCGTGGACATGGTCATTGCGGGATACGAGCGAACACTTCGGCCAGCGTGGCCACCGTCTGCGTCCGGCCGCTCAAATCGGTGTGCCGGATCGTGACGGTCACCCGCCGCCAGTCGGTCGGTTTGGTGCGAACCTGCCACTCGCCGTCACCCACCGGCTCCACGAACTCGACGCGCACGGAACGTTCGTAGCGTTCGATCAACAGTGGGTTGGCCAGCATGGAATTCGGGCGCGGGACATAGGTGCCGCCCTGATCGGTGCCGGCCGTACCCAGCGCGCGTCCGGCTCGGTCGACGGGCGGCCGGGACTTCCAGCCGTCGTAGTCGTCGATGTCGTCGAATTCGAGGCGGTCGGTCGCCGTCCGCGGTGCTGCCGGTTGGTATCCGTCCGGATAGACGGGAAACGCACAGGCGGCGATTTCATCCAGCATCTGCTGGGCCAGTCCCAGCCCGATCGTTCGTCGCAGCAACATCGAACTGCTCTGAACGGAGTTCGCCACGGCGGTCAGCAGTGCCGTGCCGGCGATCGTGGCCACGGCCAGTGCCACCAACGCTTCGACCAGCGTGAAGCCGCGCGGCGAACGGCTACACCGGCTGTCTTCGCTGCCGCGCGGAGGCCGGCTGTCGTCGGCCACGGCCGGGACTCGCTTGCCGACGCATTGCGGGATCCGGTTGGGGCGTTGCGGGTGCCGTCTGCCGGCTGGTCCAGCGGTCGTACGTGCGGCGCGATGCGCTCGCAGCGTGCGTCCCTTCGCACGCGAGCCGATGGATCGCGGTCGCTTGCGGCCATGGCAACGCATGGCAATGTCCCTCGACCACCGAACCGTGGTCTGGTCCGCCCGCGTGAGTGCACTCGCAGCGGGTTCGGTCGCTGCGAAGGCACGCGGAGGCGAAAAGAAAAAAGCGTGGCAAGGTCCCCTCCAAGCTCCCAGCTCCCCTTGCCACGCTGCTGCTGCCGAGTTTCGACGACCGGATCCCGGAATGTCGCGCACCGGAGGGCGCCATCGCGGCGCGATGCCCGGTGCGAACCGGCACCATCCGCCGGGAAGCGATCGCACACCGCTTCCCGCCAGCCGTCACTGGAACATAGGTCGCCGCAACAGGCCGTCAAATCGCCCGTCCCTGCGATCGAAAAAAACGGCATTCTCCGTGCCGAGCGCGTCGCCGACCCGGCCTGAGTCGTTCGCCGCCGTTTCGCGCTGGCCGTCGGGCGGACGATCGAACACAATAACCACGGCCGCTGGTGACGATGGACGTCGGTCGGCTCGGCCGGAGGGCGGGAATGCACCATGCGCCCGCGGGCGCAACGACCTGCCGATGCCGGGCACGCGGATGGGCATATGTTGGAGTGGTCAGCAAGCATGCAGCGCACCGAATCGAAATCCAGAGGCGGCTGGCGAAAGGCGCACTGTGCCGCCGCGACACTTTCCCGGCGTGACCTGTTGGGCGTGGCCGGGTTGGTCGCTCCGGCGCTGCTTCCGGGCATCGTGCCGCGGCCGGCGCGGGGCGAAGGAGGCGACGGGCCGGGATTCGGCCGGGCCAAGCGGTGCATCTTTCTGTTCATGTGGGGCGGTCCGAGCCATCTGGACACCTTCGATCCCAAGCCGGAGGCGCCGGCGGAAGTCCGCGGCGAATTCGGGACGACGGCGACCAGCGTGCCGGGATTGCGGATTTCGGAACACTTCCGGCACATGGCGTCGCGGATGGACCGCGTGGCGTTGATCCGCTCGCTGACCCACGACGATCCGTCGCACCTGGCCAGCGCACATTGCACGCTGACCGGGCACCTGGCACCGGTGCCGAAAAGCGACGCAGTGCCGCCGAGCGATCGGGACACGCCGCATCTGGGGTCGGTGACGGCCCGTTGGCGGCCGGCCCGTGGTGGGCTCCCGGCCTTCGTCACGATGCCGTGGCTCGCGTACCATCCGGCGGCTCCGGGAGGCAAAGCACCGGGGCAGAACGGCGGTTGGTTGGGGCATCGCTACGACCCGCTGTTGGTGGAAGGCGACCCGAGCCGTCCGGGCTGGAGCGTTCCCGCGTTGCAGCTGCGTTCCGGTCTGACGCTGAAGCGGTTGGAGAATCGGCGGCTATTGTTGAACACGTTGGATCGCCAGGTGCAGCCGTTGCTCGAACGGCCCGCGGCCCGCGGTTTCGATGAACAGCAGCAGCGGGCGTTCGCGATGCTCGTGTCACCGCAGGTGCGGCGGGCCTTCGATCTGCAGGCCGAGCCGCCGGCGGTTCGGGACCGGTACGGTCGCAACATCCACGGCCAGTGCGTGCTGCTGGCCCGAAGACTGGTCGAGCACGGCGTGCCGTTCGTATCGGTGAACTGGCACAACGATGGTCGCAACTTCTGGGACACGCACGGCAACAACTTCAACCGCCTGAAGAACGACCTGATTCCACCGGCCGACCAGGCCTTGGCTGCCCTGCTGGACGACCTGCAATCCCGCGGCATGCTCGAGGACACGCTAGTGTGCTGGGTGGGCGAGTTCGGCCGCAAACCGCAGATCACCAAAGGGAACGCGGGTCGCGAGCACTGGCCGTTCTGCTATTGCGGCCTGTTGGCCGGAGCGGGTGTCGCGGGAGGAGCCATTCACGGCCGCAGCGATGCACAGGGGGGATATCCGGAAGAGTTTCCGGTCTCGCCGCATGACTTTGCCGCCACGGTGCTGCACGCTCTGGGGATCCCACCGGAGACGACGTGGTACGATCGAGAGCAGCGACCACACCGGCTGTACGCCGGCACGCCCGTGACGACGCTGTTCGGATGAGCTGGACGAAGCGGTTCCGGCAAGGCGCCGTGAGGCTGGGACATGTCTGGCGTCGACCGCGTCGAGGCCGTCTCGGACCGGTGATTCGCAACGCCGAGACATGGCTTTCCGCCCCGTGCGCCTTCGGATAGACTGATCTGCTGCGTGACGTTCCCACTTGTCGCCGAGACGGGAGTGCCCTGCACGGGTGGGGACGGGAAAGGCCGGTCGTCCGGCGGAGGAATCCGGCGCTGGGCGGGACGTGTGCGACCTGTCGCGGACCGCCGGGACCGGCCGGTGGAGTACGAATGTCGAGAGGAGAGGTACGTCTCGTTGCGAGCGATCATCAGTGATATTCACGCCAATCTCGAAGCCCTGCAGGCCGTCTTGGCGGACATCGAAAGTCAGGGCATCAAGGAGATTTATTGCCTGGGCGACATCGTGGGCTACGGGCCGAATCCCAGGGAGTGCATCGACCTGGTCATGCCGTGCAATGTGTGTCTTCTGGGCAACCATGACCAGGGGGCCCTGTTCGACCCGGAAGGGTTCAACAAGGGCGCCGAAGAGGCCATCTTCTGGACACGCAACGTCCTGGAGCAGGGTGGTCCCGGCAGCGAAAAACGCTGGGAGTTCCTGGGCGAATTGCCGCGGATGCACCGTGAAGACAAACAGCTCTATGTCCACGGGTCGGCCCGCAATCCACTGAATGAGTACGTCTTCCCCGAAGACATCTACAACCAGCGGAAAATGGAGCGGATCTTCGCTCTCGTCGATCAGACCTGCTTCCAGGGACACACGCACATCCCCGGCGTGTTCACCGAAGATCTCAACTTCTACGCTCCGGAAGAGATCGACTTCAAGTACCAGCTCGGCAAGCAGAAAGTGCTGGTCAACGTGGGATCGGTCGGCCAGCCGCGCAACGGAGTGCCGCAATCGTCTTACGTCATCCTGGACGGGGATTGGGTCTACTTCCGGCGGGTCGATTACGACTACGAAACCACGGCGCAGAAAATCTTCGCGATTCCCGAGCTGGACAACTTCCTCGGCGAGCGTCTGCGGGAAGGACGTTGACCGCAGCGCGGATCGGTGCCCATCGGCGGTGCGCTGAGCGGGGGGCGTGGCGGGTACCGTGTGAGTGAAGCGCGCGGCTGGCTGCGTCCGGTGGAATTCGCATCGCCGGGGAAAACGGTCGTGCTTTCCGCGCCGCCGATGCCGCCACGCGCAATTCGCTTGAGGGCGGCTGCTGAACGAATGCCGGCGGCATGGCCGTCCGCCGGCCGACGTTCCGGGCCGGCACACGGAATCCCGGCCGATCCCGGTTACGCACCCGGTGCCTCAGCGGACTTCCGCGGCGGAAACGGATATCCTGCCGCGACAGTCGAACACGACGCTGCTAAACTGCGGCGGTTTGTCGCGGGGGCGGGTGGACCGGGGCGTGGC
>RFHO01000534.1 GCA_003696385.1 Planctomycetota bacterium
GCACATCGCGGCGGGTGACGCGGGACGGCAGACCGATCGGACGGGATGAGGGATGCGGCGTCGGCAGTCCCGCCAGGCGGGAAGAACCATGAAATGCGGACATCGGTGTGCCTCCGTCTCGGATCCGGCGGCGGCCGTGTGCCTCCGGTGGTGGAGTACGGCCGCGCTGGGGCCGCTGCGGGTGTCAATGGTTCCAGGAGAACTCCGGTGCGTTGAACAGAGCCCAGTAGATGTCTTCGATCATCCGCGCACGTTCTTTCCGTGAAGAGGCGGATCGCAGCTGCGGGATGAAGTGCTGGCGTTCTTCGCGTGTGGGCCGGCGGGTGAGGCAGCACAGGAAGCAGGCTTCCAGGCAGCGTTCGGGCGATTCGGCGAAGGCGTTGATCTCGCCGGCGGCGGTGAAGAAGTCGGCCGTGCCGACTTCCTTGACCAGTCGGCCGTTCATGCGCAGCAGGGTCTGAGGGATGGTTCCGGGCTGGTCTTCCAGCTCGTTTTCGCCGAGGTCGCCGTATTGTTGGACGAATTCGTTGGTGCGGAAGAACCTGGCGATGCGGGCGAGCAGGTGCGAGTTCTGGTCGATCGTTTTGATCGAGGCGGCCTGCAGCATCGAGCCGATGAGTTGCTCCGGCCGGAGCCGCGTGAGTGGGAAGACCGCGAACGTGCTGCGTGCCTGTTCCAACCGCACTTCATCGGCGATGGCGCTGCGTGAACTGCGCCGGAAGGCATCGCTGGCGGCGATGACCCGGATCAGTCGGCTGAGTCGGCAGCCGTGTTGGCGGAAATCGCGCCCCAGCACGTCCAGCAGGTCGGGCTCGTCCGGCGGGTCCGGCAGATCGTCCACCGGTTCGTGCAGCGGTTTGCCGAACAGCAGGCCCCAGACACGGTTGACGATCGCCCGGTCGAACCGGCGGTTGTCGGGATGGGTGATCCAGGCGGCCAGTCTCTGGCGCGCGGTGCCTTCAAGCGGCATCCATTCCGGATGAAACGGCACCGCCGGCGTCACGACGTGACGCGCGCCGGTGACCGGGTCTTCGACGGCGAATTCGGCGCGCGCGTCGAATACTTCAAAGGTCTCGCCGCTGCGACGGATGGTGAAGCGCGGCTGCGGGTGCGGATCGACCGAATCCTGATCGGCGGCGATCTGGATGACGTAGCCACCGTCGTCCGGGAGCGGCACCACCTCCCATCGGGGATTCTCCTCGATTCCCACGTCGTGTTCGGAAAACACCTCACGCAGCGATCGGAGGTCGGGAACTCCGCGGGAGCTGGCCGACCGCCGGACGCGCAGCGCCTGCCGAGGTGTCATCCGGAACAGGAACGGCGATCGATCGATCACGCCGCCGGCGCTGACGGTCACTTCGCTGAAACAGGCCGCCAGTCCCTGGAACTGCGTCTGGGTCCAATCGTCGAATGGGTGGTCGTGGCACTGGGCACAATCGATCCGCTGGCCGAGGAACGCGCGGACGGTGCGGCCCGCCAGTTTGTTGCGGTCGAGCTGGTCGTTGGCGATGGCTACGGTGACGAAGTTCGCTTGCGGATCACCGGTGGAAAGGCCGGTTCCGGCGATCACCTGCCGAGCGATTTCGTCCCAGGGCCGATCCGCGTGCAACTGGTCCGCCAGCCAGTCGCGGAAACGGTCGCGGCGGAACAGGATCAACTGGCCGCTGTCGACGCCGACCAGCGCACGGGTGAGTCGTTCGGCGAAGTAGTCGGCGTACCGTCGGTCGTGGAGCAGTCGCACGACCCAGCGATCCAGCCGGCGGGGACCGGTGTCCGCTTCGAACCGGCGGATTTCTTCCAGCGAGGGGACCGTCCCCATCAACGCCAGGGTGAGCCGCCGCAGAATCGTGAGGTCGTCCGCCGGCGCGGCTGGGGCGAGACCATGTTCTCGCCACAACCGTTGCAGGTGGTCGTTGACTTTGGCGACGGCGCGGTCGAGCGAAGATGTGTCGAGCAATTGCGGCGTGGGCGGTTCGTCGATGCGGAGCGGAACGCGCGCGGCCCAGCCCACCACCGCCACCACCAGGATGATCACCGCTCCGATCGCCATGATTCGTCGAAACGTGCTCATCGCTCGTCCCCAGCCGCATGTGCGCCCTGGTTGCCGGTCTCCGCGGTTCGCAATGTCCGCTCCGGTTGCAATGATACTCTGCAACCCGCCGCAGTGTTTCGGCTTTGTGCATCGGCCCGCGGTTTTGGCGGCTGTCGTCGGGCGTATGCGTGTCGGTCGGAATGGGCGTGTGTTATTCTGCCCGGCAAGTCGGCGGCGGGGAACGGACCGACACCGGGTGTTTTCGGCCGCGTGTTCGCGGGGGCCGTCCGAGGGGAGGTTTTCCGAGGGCTGCGGGATCCGGTCCGGACACGGCGGAGGGCCCCCGAGGCGGTCGGTTGCCGAAGTGAACGGGTGCGTCCGCCGGCAGTGACCGCAACGCGGATCGACGACTCGGACGCAAGCAGAGGGTTTGGGATCGCGGCCGTGACGCACATCGCCGAGTTGTTTCCCCGGCCTGCATCCGACGGCCAGCAGTCGCGGATCTACGAGTACCTGGGCGCGCATCCCTGCGAAGTCGACGGGACGCCCGGGACGTGGTTCGCGGTGTGGGCTCCGAACGCCCGCGAAGTGCACGTGCTGTGTGACCGGTCGCAGTGGCAGGGCGGCCTGCGGCTGAATTCCAGCGACTCAGGGATCTGGTACGGCTTCGTTCCACACATCGGGCGTGGTGCGCCGTACAAGTACGGCATCCTGGCCGCTTCGGGGGAGTGGCTGGTGAAGGCGGATCCGGTGGGGTTCGCGTATGAGCCGCCGCCGCATTCCGCCTCGCTGGTTTGGGATTTCTCGGCGTTCGAATGGCACGACGCGGAATGGATGAGGCGGCGGCGGGAGCGCGACCCGCTGATGCGGCCGTTTGCCATCTACGAAGTGCATGCCGCGTCGTGGAAGCGGCCGCACGACGGACGGGAGTACCACAACTATCGCGAGCTGGCGCACCTGTTGGTGGAGTATCTGCGGGAGACGCAGTTCACCCACGTGGAGCTGCTGCCGATTTCGGAGCATCCGTTCGGCGGATCCTGGGGTTACCAGTGCACGGGGTACTTCGCTCCGACGCACCGTTACGGGACGCCGGACGATTTCCAGTATTTCGTGGATCATCTGCACTGCAACGGCTTCGGCGTGATCCTGGACTGGGTGCCGGCGCACTTTCC
>RFHO01000009.1 GCA_003696385.1 Planctomycetota bacterium
GGAAAGGAGTATCCAGCGTGTCTCCGAACGCTCCAGCTCACCTGTTCGTAACGCTCGGCAATGCACCGGCCATCGTTTTCGAAGCGTTTCTTCTGGAGGGAATCCGTTTTTCGCACGTCCACGTGCTGACGAGCGAGAAACCCGATATCGCCCCAATCGAAGAATTCTTCTGCGGCGGCGTCGGCGGCTCTGACGTGACCGTGATGGTAACTCGGGTCAGCGGCTTCAACGAGCTGCGTTCCGAGCAGGATCACGCTCGATTCGAGGAGGTCATGTATCGCTGGTTTCTCGAAACGCGAACGCGGCCCGAGCAACGGTACGTGTGCATCGCAGGCGGATTCAAGACGATGTCCGCCGCAATGCAGAAGGCCGCCGCCGTGCTAGGAGCCCGGGAAGTGTTTCACGTGCTGGCCGACGACGGTCGACAACGACCGCCGGAAACCGTTTCCGAGGTGCTCGAAGCGCACCGACGTGGTCGGCTGCACTTTATCCGTCTCGGTCCCGAATCCGGTTGGCCACAGTTCCGCGACGTCAATGCCAGCAAGTATCCGCTGACGGTCGTGCGGCAGGAAGGGATCGAGCGATGGGTGACCGCGCCCGACAACGCGTTTCGCGAACGCTTGCGGGAAATCGTCGAGCGGGCCCATCGCGTGGCGGAGTCGTGGGAGGCGCTGCACGATCTGCCGTTTCCCGATCTGGCGACGTGGCCCACGGCCGACCTGCGATGGCTGCAGGAGCCGCTGGACCCCGACCGCGCCCGGGACCGCACGTGGGTCCGCGGATTACCCAAAATCGAGCTGCACTGCCATCTGGGCGGGTTTGCGACACACGGGGATCTGCTGGAGCGCGTGCGTGACGCGGCCGAGGATCGCGCCCGACTGCCGAAACGTGAAGCGCCGCCGCTTCCCGAGAACTGGCCGCAACCCGACGAACCGATCGGCCTGGAAGCGTACATGCAACTGGGAGACGCGACCGGCAGTACGCTGTTGAAGGATCCCGGATGTCTGCGCGAACATTGCCGACTGATGTACGACCATTTCTGCGAGCACAACGTCATCTACGCCGAAGTCCGCTGCTCGCCCGCCAACTACGCTGACCCCGACCGCAACCGCTCGGCGTGGGATGTGTTGAGCGATATCCGGACTGTTTTCCAGAAGTGCATGGAGGAGCGGCGCGAGGGCAACGGTGGCCGACCGCCGTGCCATGTCAATCTGATCATCATCGCGACGCGGCGGGCACATGGCGATTACCGCGCCGCGATCTCACGACACCTGGCGCTGGCCGTGACGGCGGCGGAGCACTGGCGGGAAGAAACGGAGTGCCGTGTAGTGGGCGTTGACCTTGCCGGCTACGAGGACGAAAGGACCCGTCCGCACTATTTCCGCGACGAATTCACCGCCGTCCACCGTTGCGGGTTGGCCGTCACCGTTCATGCAGGCGAGAATGACGATGCCGAGGCGATCTGGCGTGCCGTCTTCGACCTCAACGCACGCCGCATCGGTCATGGCCTGACGCTCGATCAGTCCCGGGAACTGCTGCGATCGGTTGCCGACCGAGGCATCGGCGTCGAGCTGTGCCCCTATGCCAACTTCCAGATTCGCGGCTATCCGCTTGCGGGCCAATCGGATGACGACCGCCGCGGACAATATCCGTTGCTGCGGTACCTCCGAGAGGACGTGCGTGTGACGGTGAATACCGACAACATCGGCATTTCGGCGGCGTCACTGACCGACAACCTGCTGTTTGCGGCGAAGCTGTGCCCCGGACTGACCCGGCTGGACCTGCTCCGGCTGCAGCGCAACGCAGTGGAAACGGCGTTTGCGTCCGCGACGGCCAGGCACGGATTGCTCAGGGAATACTCGCGACTGATCGAAGAGGCGTGGCGATGAGGCGGAGCAGAGTACTCGAGCGGTGGCGAGGCGGACGGCCGGTGCGGCTGTGCAGCATGGGCCACTACATTCCGGCCTTCGTCGGGCTGGCGGCACGGGCGGGCTTCGATGCGATCTGGATCGACATGGAACACCGGCTGCTGACCGACCGCGAAGTGCAGGCTCTGTGCGCGTACGGGCACCGGGCCGACATCGATTGCATGGTGCGACCGCGGACCACCGAGCGGGCACGGCTGTACCGGTACCTGGAAGACGGAGCCAGCGGCCTGATGATTCCGCACGTCTCGACGGTCGAACAGGCCCGGGCCCTGGTCGATGCCTGCAAGTTTCCGCCGGTGGGCAACCGTGGTCTGGACGGAGCGGGCTTCGACGGGGATTTCTACCGCCACACCACCGACGCCTACGTCGAATGGGCTCTGCGCGAGACGTTTCTGGTGGTGCAGATCGAGACGCCACAGGCGGTGGACGCCGCGGAGGCCATTGCCGCCGTGGAGGGTGTCGACGGTCTGTTCATCGGCACGGCGGACCTGTCATTGCGCATCGCCAGAACACCCGGCGGTGACCGCTGGTCGCTGGAAACGGCGATCGAGGCCGTCGCTTCCGCAGCCGCGCGCCACGGCAAGGCGTGGGGCCTGCCGGCCGCCACCGAAGCGGACCTGCGTCGTTTCGCGGAAATGGGGGCCCGGCTGATCGCCTTCGGCAACGACTTCGTGGCGCTGCAGGAGATGCTGCGAAAGGCCGGCCACACGCTCGCCCGCGTCTACGGCGACGCTGCCGGCGAGGGATAGTTCGAGCGCCCAAGACCATGATGTCGCCAGCGGTCTCGACATCGGTGCCGGAGCGGATCCGTGCGGGAAGGCATCTGCGGACAGGAATTAACGACTGGTTCCGAAGCCGATCCGGATGCGCATCTTCGTTTCGTCTCCATGAGAGCCCGGGGCGGCGGCGTACCAGAAGAGCAGACGGTTGTCCCGCTGGCGGTAAACAATGTCGAACGACATCAGCGTGCCGCCGTCCCAGCGGCCTTCCGGGCCGACGTCCAGCACCGGTGCGTCGCCCGTTCGCCTGAAGTGTAGTCCGTCGTCCGAGATTGCATGCCCGACGCGCCAGGCGGTTTTGCCGTTCAAGTTGCCGCTGCCCAGATACCACAGATGGAACCGGCCGTCGGGAAGTCTCAACACGACCGGGCCGGCGTGCGATTCGGCATCCCACGTGCCGGGTTTGCCTAGCGGCAGGATTGGGTCGGGATGCTTCTGCCAGTGAATGCCGTCGGTCGAGGTGGCAACGTAGTTTTTGAACTCCCAGACCTGCCGGCCGCCTTTGTTCTTCTTCCCACCGAAGCAGTAATAGAGATGAAAGCGGTCCGGAGCGATCTGCACCACGCACGGGTCGGCAATGCCGCCGGGAAAGACAAGCTGCGGATCGCTCCAGTGTGCGCCGTCGCGCGAAATCCTCAGCAGCAGACCGTGCCGGCCTTTGGCCTCTTTTCCCGGATGATACAGGCGCAGTTCCTCACCGACTTTGATGGCGTACGGCATGCTGCCGGGAAACAGCGGCGCTTCGGTGAGTTTCTTCC
>RFHO01000535.1 GCA_003696385.1 Planctomycetota bacterium
AATGGTCTGCCGGCCGTCGTTTGACCGCTCGCGGCGGATTTGTCGGACGGGCCGTGCCGCAACGTTTCAGTCTCGGGTCATGGGGACGCTGCCCCACCAGTCCTTGTTGGGCTTGAAGTTCGGGTCGAGGTACGCCGCGTGGCGCCGCTCGAGAGCCGCTTTGCCCTTGGTTCGCAACATCTGCCAGCGGGCTTCACGCTTCTTCGGATCGAACTGCGGATCGGGAGTGGGAAACTTCGCCCCCGTGGCCTTCAGCCAGGCGTCGAGCTTCTGGCGCATCCGCCGAGTCCGCTCCGGGTATTGCGCCGCCACATCGTGCTGCTCGCCCGGATCGTCTTTCAGGTTGTACAGTTCGTTGCGACCGTCCTCGTGGTAGAAGATGAGTTTCCAGTATCGGTCCTCCAGCAGGATCGACGAGGGTTCTCCGCCCTGATTGCCGTAATGCGGATAGTGCCAGAACAACGGCCGTTCGGGGATCGTTCCGCCCTTCAGCAGGGGAACGAGGCTCACGCCGTCGATGTCCTGCTGCTCGGGCACGGACACTCCCGCCAGCTCCAGCAGGGTGGGATACCAGTCGATGCCGTGAACGGGAACGTCGCAGGTGGAACCGGGACGGGTGAGCCCCGGAACCTTGATGTAGAACGGCTCGCGGATGCCTCCCTCCCACTGACGTCCCTTGCCGCCCCGCAGCGGCAGATTGCTGGTGGAAAACGCGTCGCCGGAAGAAACGCCGCCGTTGTCGGAGGTGAAACACACGATCGTGCGGTCCGCCAGACTGAGACGGTCGAGCGTCTGCAGCACGATGCCCACCGCCTGATCCATCGTTTCGATCATCCCGGCGTAGATCGGGCAGTCCTGAACCTGCCGCACGCACAGCCGCCGGTCGAAGATGAAACGTTCCCTGATCTTCGTCAGCCCCATCGCCTCGGCCTTGTCCCGGTATTTGCGCCACAACTGAGGCGTGGTCTGGATCGGCGCATGCACCGAGTAAAACGAGAGGAACACGAAGAACGGTTCGTCACGGTGCTGTTCGATGAAGTTCGCCGTTTCACGGCCCAGACGCAGCGGCAGGGACTCTCCCGGCGGACCGGGCGGCAGGTTCGGGTTCTTCCACGGCGAGAAGTAACCTCCGATCGGGCTGCCCGCGTCCCAGCCGCCGACATTTACTTCGAAGCCATGATCGGTCGGCCACGATCCCTTACTGCCCAGGTGCCATTTGCCAGCGAAGAACGTACGGTAACCTGCGTCCCGCAAAGCCTCCGCCAGCGTGATTTCCGAATGCCGCAGATTCCGCTCGTACGGTGCCGGCAGATGGCTGTCGTAGCGTTTGCGGCTCCGCCACGCTTCGCCCGCCGCATCGCCGATGTAGGTGGTGATTCCGTGTTTCGTGGGATACTTGCCCGTGAGGATGCTGGCACGCGACGGGCTGCACACCTGGCAGGCAGCGTAGCCGCGCGTGAACTTCATGCCTTCGCGGGCAATGCGGTCGATGTTCGGGCTCTCATAAAACTTCGAGCCTTCGTTGCTGAGGTCACGCCAGCCCAGGTCGTCAGCCAGAATGAAGACGATGTTCGGCCGTTCGGCCCGGGCGGGAATCGCCGCCAGAGCAACCACGACCACGGTAAAGGCCGCCATCCGTTTCATCGATGCGTTCTCCCGGCCTTCGAACAACGGAAACCACACGCCCCCACCACGGCGCTCCAATCCGCTACACGTCGGGCGGATGCTGACGTAAACCTCGCCGATCCCAGATGCTTCAATGATGGCTCAGTGACGGCATTAGACCCACCGCACCGACCAAAAGCAAAAGAAAGCGTACCGGAGCATCGCTTGGCGGCCCGCATCGTCGGCGCCAACCACCTCGGACGACAAGAATGCGTCCGACCCGACGCCGCAAGGACACAGTCCAGCATGCGCTGCTGCGACGCGTTCGGAATCGTGCCGGAACTTCCCGACTTCCGTTCGACTCAACGGCCGGTCGCCCCGTCCGAATCGCCGGGGCCGGCTGGCTCGGGCCGCACCGTCAGTTCGTAACAGGCGGCTTCCACCCCATTGCGCAACAGCAGCCATCGGTCGGCCACCACGGGGTGGTTCCACGTCTTGTCATTCAGCGCGGCCAGCTCGTACCGCACGCTGGGACCATCCCGAGTCACATCCACAAGGAGAACCGCTCCCGATTCCGCCTGAATCAGCAGCAGTCCGGCATCCGGTTGGTCTTCGGAACGTTGCACCAGCAACATCTGACCGTAACCGTAACGGCCGCGTTTCCACAGGATTCGGCCGTCACGCGTGTCGAGTGCCGTGAGGATCCGTTCGCTCAAACCGTACAGGACGTCGCCGCAAAGCACGGCCGAGTTGAACTTGAGCTTCACACCCGGCGTGCGCCACAGTTCGACCAGCCGGCCGTCCTTCAGTCCCGCACAGCCACCACCCACTCCATAGCTGCAACTGACGAAGATGCGATCGCCCGGCAAGACGACCGGCTGCGCAGCGTTGATTTTGGGATCGTTCGTCCAGGGGAAGAACCACAGCTCTCTTCCACTGGAGGGGTCGTGCACCTGCAATCCTTCCCCGCCGAACACCAGCAACCGCTGCTGGCCGCCGAGCCGCCCGAGTTGCGGCGAACAGTAGGCGGCTGCCCGATCCCCCGCGGCCCAGACGATCTCACCCGTTCGCGCCTCGTACGCGATGACCGCCTTCCCACCGCCCCTTCCCGGGTTGACGATCACCATTCCATCGACGACCAGCGGCGACCCCGCCATACCCCAAGGCAAGTTCTTCGCTCCCGCATCGTCGAGGATGTTGCGTGACCACAGCAATCGGCCGGAATCGGCCTCCAGCGCATTCAGGATACCCGTGGCTCCCAGCGAGTAGAGGACTCCTTCGTGGAACGTCGGAGTGGATCGCGGCCCCGGGCCGCCGAGCGGTTCGTCGAATCGTGTCCGGTCGCGATGGACCCACACCTGCCGGCCGGTCGCGATGTCGTAGCACACCACTGCTTCGTAGGCGTCGCGCTGCTCCAGCGTCCAGCACAGGTCGCCGACGACCGCGAACGACGACCACCCCAGCCCGACCGGGTGACGCCACCGTTCACGCGGTGGACGTGTTTTCCAATCCCAGTCGATACGCGGGTTGTGCACCTCTCCAGCCCGCCCGGCACCGCGGAACTCCGGCCAATCCACCGGGCGCACGGTCCCCGCCCGTGGAGACGTCACCGCCCGGCCTGTCCGCACGTCGCCGCCGGCCACGGCACCAGCCGCACCAGCCGCGGCGGTCTGCTGCGGCGTGCCGGAGGGGTCGCGGGCGTCCTCCTGTTCCAGCCGTTCCAGGTACCGTGCCGCAACCTGCTCCGGCGACGGTTGCCATCGGAATCGGATCCGCGGCGTCATGTCGCCTTCGAAGCCGTCGATCCGCACTGCCCAACGTCCCACCGCGGCCACGCACAGCACGACCAGCAGCCCCTTCAGCCGCAGTCGCCATGCCGTGCCGCTGGCGAACAGCCACCACAGCAGCAACAGAAACAGCGTCCCCGAGACGATCGGCATCGATAGAAAGATGCGCTGCGTACCGTCGTCGGCGAACCGAAGCCATACGAACGCCTCCGCGCCGGCTCCGGCAGCCAGAATCACGACCGCCGGCCACCACCGCACCGAGAATACCGCCTCGGTCGCCGTCGAGTCGCCGTGCTGCGAACCTCCGCCGACTTGCATCGCGCCGCCACGAGCCGATTCCACCGCGTCCGGCTGAGCGTCCAGGCGTTCCTTCTCGGTCATCGCGGGTAAGCCCTTTCCTGATATCGACTCAGATCCCGACCGAGCGTCCGGCAACGGCGGGACGGACCGGCAGCACGCCATGCAATCGTTCCCAATCCGCCGCGGCGGACCATACCATATCCTGCCAGTTCTGCCGAGATGCCGTGATCGCTCCGGACGCTCCAGCGCGACCGTGCCGGATGGTTCCACGCCGCGGGACGGCGCACATCCGCCGCCGAGTCGTTCCGCCGTCCGATCCGTCCGGTCGGCCGGCACCCCGGGCGTCCGGCGGTCGGTGCTTCCGCCAGCGCAAGCCGCAAACCGGCAAACTCCGTCCGCCGTGCCGAAGCGACCGAAGGACGGGCTGCCCGCCGGCACCAAACCGTCGGAGATCGATCGTGCAGAGTTTCGCAAGCTTCGCCGGCGACGTGAGGGCGATCGCTTCCGCCGTGGCGGAGCTGGACTCTGTCGCGCAGAACCTGGCCGTGCGGCCGCTTTCCGAATGGCCGTTCTACAAGCTTCTGCGAGACAAGCTGTTGCCACAAGTCGCCAGCGATCCGTACGTCGTGGCTGCGGTCGTCGGCGGAACGAACGTCGGGAAAAGTGCGATCTTCAATACTCTGGCTGGCACGGCCATCAGCGGCGTGTCCCCTTTCGCGGCCAAGACGCGGCACGTCGTCGCGCTGCTGCCACGCGGGTTTCGGGAGCGTCACGAACTGGAACAGGTGTTTCCGCAGTTCCGAATCGAGGCCTGGAGGACGCCGGACGATCCGCTGCGCGAGTGCGATGAGCACGTTTTGTTCTGGCGCGAAAGCGACGCCCTCCCGGGAAACCTCGTGCTGTGCGATACGCCCGACATCGACAGCGTCGTCCGCACGAATTGGGAACGCGCCGCCTGCCTGCGGCGTGCCGCCGACGTTCTGATCGCGGTCCTGACGGGCGAGAAGTATCACGACCACGCGGTCCGGGACTTTTTCCGCGAAGCGGCCCGCGAGGGCAAGGCCGTGGCGGTGGTCTTCAACCGTGTCGATCTGCAACACGACGAGCCGTTCTGCCGCGGCTGGCTGGAACAGTTCCTCGAAGCAACCGGCGTGCAGCCGGTGGGCGTCTACCTGGCACCATTCGATCGTGCCGCGGCCAACGACGCACGGCTGTCGCTGCGGCGGCGCGACTGGCTGCCGCGGCCGATCCTGTCGAAATCGCCTCATGACGCCGCTTCGACCGATCTGCACGTGTCGTCGGCCCCGACGCAGGACGAATCGCCCGACGGGGCCAAATCTCCCCCGCTCACGCCGGCGGAAACGACATTGGCCGACAACGACACAACGGCCGACGACACAGTTCCGGACGGCACCGGCTCCGGCAACTCGCGCACGGACAGCAACGAGCTGCGGCGTGACCTGTGCGACCTGCGATTCGATGCGATCAAGCTGCTTTCGCTCCGCGGTGCGTTGCAACGATTGTGCGATCCCGACGAGGGCATACCGGCGTACGAACGTGCCCTGTCGTCTGCCTGTGAAGGTTGCATCGACGCACTGGAAAAGATCGTCCACGCGGTCGAAGGCGAACGAACGGACTGGCCCATCCCGGACTGGACCGCAACCGTGTGGCCCCGAATTCGTGAAGAACTGTTCGCGCGCGGCGAAGGTTGGGAAGCCTACGTGCATCGCGTCTACGATGGACTCGCCGAGTGGACGGTGAACAAGCCGCTGAGGTGGCTCCGGTCGCTCAGCAATCGCAGCTCGGCTCGGCAAATCGACGGCCTCCCGCGGTATCGCGAAGAGGAGTGGCGTGCGATCACCGCGCTCGTGGAACGTCTGTTTGAGCGGCTGTCGGCCGTCCGGCGCGACCATCGACTGAAATCGATGCGGGTGGAAGCGGCGCTGAACCGAGCCTGCAGCGGTACCCGACGTGAAGACGTATTAAAGCGGCTGCAGCAACGGCACCAGGCGGTCGACGACACGGACCTCGAT
>RFHO01000536.1 GCA_003696385.1 Planctomycetota bacterium
GTCCGGCGGCGCAGTGCCGGCGGCGCAGTGCCGCTGGAGCCGTCGCTGCAGCGGACGTGGCGAAAAGCGGATCGCCATCCCGGGAAGCGCGGTCACAAGTGATCGACGACGGGGAGAAGCCGTTCGGCCTCCGGCACGTGCCGCGGATGCCGGAAGCAGCCGTCACAGCCGCGGAACCTTCATCAGTTGCGGCTGCGGATCGAACAGGAACGTCTCCGGCGGAATCTTTCGCCGGGGATCTCCCAGAGACCGTACGAACTCGGCGGTCAACACGTCCTGCCCCGTCTGTGCGTGCTTGCGCACCTTGGCCCGGAATTTCTCGTACAACTCACGGATGCGCGGATCGTTCGGAGAATCGAACGATCCGACGGTGACCACCGACTGATACCGGTCGTGAAAGACGTACGCCTCGATCGGCCGACCGACGAAATCGGGCTGCCCCACGTCGCCGAAAGTGTCCGTCGATCGGTAGCGGCCGGTCCGAAGCAGCCGCACCAGGGCGCGGGCCCGCCGTGCGGCTTCGTCCAGTGTCTGGCCCAGCGTCTTTTCGAAACGATCCAGATCCCCCGTGGCACGTCCGTCCGGCAGCGTCGTGATCGTCTTGCCGTAAAACGACGCGACCACCAGCGAATAGCGGCCTTTGGCATTCAGTATCGAAAAGGGTTCGTCGGCATTCAGACGGACCAGCAGCGGGTCCCGAGCACGTTCGGCCACTTCGTCCGGAGTGAGCAGCGGGTTGATGGTCAGAAACGCGCCGCTGAGCGGCCCGGGACGACCGGGCGTCGACCGATAGCGGGCGTCGTCGGCCCATGACCGCGGACGATAGGACTTGATGTACGCCAGCGTCTTCTGGGCCACCGGATCGTCCACGGACGGATAATTGCCCGCAATGACGGAGATGCTCCTGCGCTGCTCGCGGACGATCCGCTCCTGCGGCCGGCCGAGACGGTCGACGGTCTCGATCTTTTTCACCACGTCGCCCTGGCGGAACGTGTACGCGGGGATGCCTCGCTTGCGCAGCTCGTAGACCAGCCGCTGAGCCGCCTCGAGGTACGAGATGCCCTCCTTGCGCACCTCCTTGGGCGGCTCGTACAACGTACACACCATGATCATCCACGGACCGTGTCGCTTCGTCAGGCGGTATTCCTTGCCCGGAACGGCTTCGATGCCCGCGGCCAACACCGGTCCAGCCCACCAGCCGCCGACCACGATTCCCATCGCCAGCGCCGAAAGGATGCGTCCCTGCATCGTTCGACCTCGTTGTTCAGCGACGTGTTGATGTCCCGCGGCATGCGGCCGCCGCAACCGTGATTCCGCTCTGCGGCCGCAACGTGGCCGCGCCGGGCGAAACCGGCCCGAAGGCCGCCACGCAGCCTCCAGCCTCCTCCCGTCACGCCGGGTACGACAAAGCCGCGCCGCGCTTCCGTTCACCGATCGAAACGGTGGGCGGACACTATCACCTTCCCCGGAGAGGGTCCAGAGCGATTTCGAATGCGACCCGCGCCGGAACGCCGTCCAATGCCCTGTTCTCCGGCGCCCGTCCACGACGCGAAATCGCCTCTGACACTCGCGAGACCGCGCCGTACCGCTGTTCTGCATGGATCGCCTCACCGAACTCCCTACCGCTGTTCTGCACGGATCGCCCCACCGAACGTCGGAGCGGTGGCCTGCTTCACAGACTTCGCCACCGGCGGTTACTATAGGCTTCAACACGGTTCGAACGGATCCTGCGCAGACCGAACCGTCGGGGAGTCTCCGGCAGCCCCCCCCCGGCACCGTCCGCCCGGCTCCGGTGCTCTGGCCGACGCGACGCCAATCGCCGCGCCCCCGCGCTGTTCATCGGTCGAACGGGCGTTTGCGAGTCCCGGGCGATGCCCACATCACCATGCTCACGAGGAGTTGCGATGTCGATTTCGGAGCTGGACCGTCGAGGCACCACGTCATCCCGCCTGAACGTGGACCGCGCCGTCCGGGAACGCTACAGCCGCGCGGCCCAGACCAGGGAAGCGCGTCTCTGTTGCCCGGTGGATTACGACCCGAAGTACCTGGCCGTCATCCCCCCGGAAATCATCGAGCGCGATTACGGATGCGGAGACCCTTCGCGGTACTTGCGGCCCGGTGAGACGGTGCTCGACCTGGGCAGCGGCGGAGGAAAGATCTGCTACATCGCGGCGCAGGTCGTCGGCCCGAAGGGTCGCGTGATCGGCGTCGATCGCAACGACGATATGCTCGCTCTGGCCCGCAAGTACCTGGACACCGTCGCAGAGCGGCTGGGATATCGGAACGTCGAGTTTCGCAAGGGCAAGATCCAGGACCTTCAGCTCGATCTGGAAAAGCTCGACGCCTATCTGGCCGAACACCCCGTGCGGTCCAGCTCCGACTGGCTCGCGCTGGAAGAGCACGCGGCGGAATTGCGGCGGCGGGAGCCGCTGATCGCCGACGAATCGGTGGACGTGATCGTGTCCAATTGCGTCCTGAATCTGGTCGATCCCGAGGATCGCAAGCGGCTGTTTGCCGAAATGCATCGCGTGCTGCGTCACGGCGGCCGAGCCGTGATCAGCGACATCGTCTCGGACGAAGACGTCCCCGAACACTTGCGAAACGACCCCGACCTCTGGTCCGGCTGCATCAGCGGCGCGTTCCGGGAGGACCGGTTTCTGGCCGAGTTCGAAGAGGCCGGGTTTTATGGAATCCAGATCCTGCAGCGTGGCGAGAAGCCCTGGGCCGTGGTCGAAGGGATCGAATTTCGCAGCATGACCGTCGAAGCGTACAAGGGCAAGGAAGGCCCCTGTCTGGAACGGAATCAAGCCGTCATCTACAAGGGCCCGTGGAAGGCCGTGATTGACGACGACGGCCACAAGCTCGTGCGTGGCCGGCGCATGGCCGTCTGCGACAAGACGTTCCAGATCTACTCTCGCCCGCCATACGCGGAGCAGATCATTCCCGTGCCACCAAACGAAGACGTCCCGCCGGAGGAGGCCACGCCATTCGATTGCCGCCGCGACCGCTTTCGCGATCCCGGTGAAACCAAGGGCTCTGCCGCACGCGCGGTCACCATCCTTCCCGACGACCCGTGCTGTGGCGGCGATTGCTGCTGACCTTCCACCGCGATCGCGGTCGACCGCGACCTGTCGGAAAACGAACGGCTCCGGACCGCGTTTCCGCGTCCGGAGCCTGCGCTCGAATCGAAGCTCGAGCCGTCGGTTCGTCCGCTCGAAACGGGCCGCGGCCGGAGCAACCGGGGACGCTCGTTCCTGCAGCCGCCGGA
>RFHO01000101.1 GCA_003696385.1 Planctomycetota bacterium
CCGCGCCGGCGAAGCCATCGAACGCATCACGGCGGGCAAGCGGCGGGCCCTGAGCCGTTCCGCGTCGTTTCTGGCTCATCGACACGGCTGGCACGACGTTCCCATGCGGTTCGACGTCGTCGCCGTGCAGTGGGATGAGGCGTCCGGGGCCGCACCGGAAGTCCGCCACGTGCGCGGGGCGTTCGAAGCCAGCAGTTGACCCGGGTTCAACGTACGTACCTGCGCAGCAATCACGTCGGTACCGGCGGCGGAATGTCCCGTGTCGATGGCCGCCGTCCGGCTGGTGGGTGCTGCGTGTGGAAAGCTCGAACTGGACCTTCCTCGATCGCTGCGGAGGTTTCCATGCAGACGCTGCGGATTGCGCTGGCGGCTTTGATTCCAATCGCTGCCCTGGCGGCGACCATCTACATCGGGCGCTCGGGCGAACAGCCGGCTCCGACGGTCACTCGCCGGCCGAACTACGACATTCCCGTTCCCTCGAAAACGGGTCCGCATCCGAAAGCCGTGGTGCCCGAAAAGGTCTACAACTTCGGCGTGATGCGGCAGGGGGAAGAAGGTTCCCATGTGTTCGTCATCCGGAACGAGGGTGAAGCACCGCTGGAACTGGTCGCCCGTCCGGAGGACACGACCTGCCAGTGCACCGTGGGCAAACTCGAAGACGGCAAGCTGATGCCGGGGCAATCCACCACGATCGAACTGAAGTGGAAGATCAAGAGCCCGAATCCCTATTTCGAGCACTCCGCCATCGTCCGCACGAACGACCCCAAGAACTCTTCCATCGTGCTCCGCATCCGCGGAGCCGTCGGCAAGGACCTGCTCATCTATCCGCTGCAGACGTGGGAATGCGGCACGATTTCCGAGGACGAACCGACCGTCTTGAAGGGATCGATCCACTCCGACATCCACGACTCCTTCAAGATCACCAAAATCGAAACATCCTCGAAGTACGTTTCCGTCGAATATCGTCCGCTCACCGCAGCCGAACTGGAAGAACTGAAGCGGAAAGTGTACCCACTGACCGAAGATCCGCCGGATGAGTCGATGTATCTGGATGAGCGGGCCCACCCCGACCCGGGTGCAAAGGAGGCCGGCCGGTCCACGGCTGGTTCCGACCGCAACAGTGACGGTGAGACGGCACGTGCCGATAAAACGGAAGCGGCCGAAATTGATCGCCCCGAGGACTCATCGCCGCAGGCGGGTGAACCCACCGAACCGTCCACGATCCGCAAGCGGATCGTGCCCACACCAAAATCGGGCTATCACCTCGAAGTGACCGTGTCGAACGAAATCCCGGTGGGAACGTTTCGCGAAACGGTCACCATCCACACCGACCTGCCGAATGTTCCGCCCGCGACGCTCGTCATTCGCGGGCGGCGAGCCGGCCCACTGGAGTTTGCCGCTCTGGGAGACGCCCGCTGGTATCCGGATCCCATGCTGCTCCGGATGGGGCGGTTCTCCGCCAAGCAGGGCAAAACGGTCACATTGTTGTTGTACGTCAAGGACGTCCCCGATTTCCGGATCACCGCCAGTGAATCGGACGAACCGGTTCTCCACATCGTGCCGGAGCTGGACGAGGCGTTCAAAGGCAACAACAGGCTGCGCTACCGCGTCCGGATTTCCGTGCCGGCCAACAGCCCACCGGCGGACCGGGCGCTGCCCAACCCCGCGAATGTGGTCCTGCGAACCAATCAGCAGGGACCGTTGAGCACGATCAACTTTCGGGTCGAATTCGTCGCCGATTGAACCGCACCGAAACGCGCGATGCGCCGCACGCTGGTGTTCGGATTGCGACCGCTCCAGCCCGCGGACGGCGGGGCGTGACACCGTTCACCCGAACGCGGCCGCCGGTGCGGCGCCGCGCGACCCGTCGCTCCCAGAACACGGATCGCACCATGCCTCCAGGATGGAACACGCGCCGCGTCCGCTCGCGAACCCTCTCACCGCTGTCGCGCCGCGCCGTGGTCGCGGTGTTGTCGTTGTTGCCGTTGCTCACGCTGCCCGGCTGTCGCCGGCAGCAAGGCCCGAAAACGCCCTCTTCGGCAACCACCGACACGGGGGCTCCGAAAGAAGAGCCGCCGCCGAAGCCGCTTTTTGCCGGCTGGGGCACACCGGCACTGACGATTGCTGTGACCGGCGAGACGCACGGGTACATCGAACCCTGCGGTTGCGCCCTCAATCAGGCCGGCGGATTGGGTCGGCGGCACGATTTGATCCGGCAGATCCGTGCCCGCGGCTGGCCGGTGATCGCGGCGGACCTGGGCGGTCTGATCCGCCGGGCGCGCCAGCAGAGCCGCGTCAAGTTTCAGATCATGCTCGAGGGGCTGACCGAGATGGGCTATGCCGCATTGCAGCTCGGCCCCGAAGAACTGCACCTCGGCCCCGCAGAGCTGCTGAGTTGCCAGGCGAATCTGCTCAACAGCGCCGTCCAGGCCGAACCGCATGATGCGGGTCGGAATGCAGCGCCTGCCGGTTCCAAACAGGCCGAATCGGCTTCGGTTCCCTCGGAGACGGGAACCGCTCCCGCCGATCCGGGTGCGGACGAACCGCTGCGTTTTCTGGGTGCCAACATCGCTTTCTTTGGAACTCCGGAGCTGCCCGAAGGTCCGCGTCGCTGGCTGCTGTTGAAGCGCGGCGGCTACAAGGTTGCGGTGGTCGGGGTGTTCGGCCGCTCGCTGGTGGAATCGACGTTTCCGGGTGGAACCGGTGACGACGTCACGATTCTCGTCCCCGAGGAGGTCCTGCCGACCGTGCTGCAGGAGGTTGCGTCCCGGAAGCCTGACCTGCGTGTGCTGTTGTCACACGCGACGCTGGCCGAGTCCCGCCGGCTGGCCCGCCGTTTCCCCGAGTTCGACGTCGTATTCAGCACGGGCGGCGTGGAAGATCCGCTGGCGGACAACCCCGTCCGGGTGGGCGACACGCTGCTCTGCACGGTGGGGAAGAAGGGCAAGTACGTCGGCGTGGTCGGTTTCTTTCCGGGACAGCAACGGACGCTGCGCTTCGAACTGGTGGAGCTGGACCAGACACGCTTCACCGAAACCGACGCAATGCGCCGGTTGATGGCCCGATATCAGCAGCTGCTGAAGGAACTCGACCTTGTGCGGAGCGAACCGCCGATCCCCCACCCCAGCGGCGGCCGCTTCGTGGGTGCCGAAGCATGCGGACGTTGTCACACCCGGGCTTACCAGAAATGGAAGACCAGCCGACACGCGCATGCCTACGAAAGCCTGAAGGTCGGGCGCAAGGGCCAGGAAAAGAAATGGATTCCCCGCACGCATGACCCCGAATGCCTGTGCTGTCACGTCACCGGCTGGGAGCCGCAACAGGTACTCCGCTATGAGTCGGGGTTCCTGTCGATCGAAGACACGCCGAATCTGGCCGGCCAGCAATGTGAGAATTGCCACGGCCCGGGCGGCGGCCCCGGACGACACGTCGAGCTGGAAGCCCGATGGCTGGTCGATCCATCGGCCGTTTCCCGCGACGACCTGATCGCAGGACGCCGCCAGATGAAACTGACCGTCGAACAGGCCGAAAAGAACGTTTGTATCCGCTGCCACGATCTGGACAACAGCCCGCGATTCCAGTTCGCAAAGTACTGGGAAGAAATCAAGCATCCCTGGCGCGACTGATCTGGATTGCCGCAGCCGCGTGTGGGCCCTGGGTCTGCCGCGGCGAGTGGCTGCCCGTTCGGACCGCCGATCCCAGCCGCTCGCCGGCGATGGGGCGGTCATCTGCGCACCTGTCTGTCGTCCGTGCCGCCCGAACGTTCCGCCGTCCTGGCTTTTCGCCGCCGCTGATCGTGCTGTGTCCAACCGCGGCGCCGACACCGTCATCGGGCGTGCCGCCACCGCCATTGGTGACGTGCGCCGCCCGAGAAAGCACTTTGGACGACTGGCCGCCGTTCCAGATGCGCCGGTTGTGACAGCCGCCGCGGCCGTTCTGAAGAGCGCTGCGACCCCCTGCCGATTCAGCACGTTGTGGAGATGGGGCCGGATGGAGTGGCCCTGCTGATCAGACGGAGCGTCACCCGCACGCCTGACGTCTGAAGCTTCCCCATGAACGTACACCCCTACGGCAGGCCTCGAACGATCCGTCTGGCCGCGACGACTGCTCTGATCGTGACGGTTCTGTGGACGGCCGTCCGCGCGGCGGAACTCTCGGAGATTTCGCCAAATCGGCTCAGTCCGGCCGTCCGCGCCGTCCGTCGTGTCCTGCCCAGCGTGGTCAGCATCCGCACCGAAAAGCGCGCCAAAGATACATTCAGTCCATTCGGTTCGAACCGCAAAGTCAACGGAATGGGCACCGGGCTGATCTTCGATCCCCGCGGTTATATCGTCACGAATTACCATGTGGTGGCCGACGTGCTTTCGGTCCGCGTCACCGACCACTCCGGCGCCCAATACGACGCCGCCGTGCTGGCTTTCGATGCAGCGGAAGACCTGGCGATCTTGAAGGTGAAGCCGTCACGACCATTGCCGGTGATGCCCGTGGGGACCTCTTCGGACATCCTGCTGGGCGAAACGGTGCTGGCCATCGGTAATGCTTACGGTTACGAAGACACCGTCACCGGCGGCATGGTCAGCGCCCTGGGGCGGGACGTCGAAGTCAATGAGCATCAGTCGTATCGCAACCTGATCCAGACGGACGCGAGCATCAATCCGGGCAACAGCGGCGGGCCGCTGGTCAATCTGGACGGTGAGGTGATCGGTATCAACGTGGCGATCCGCGCCGGTGCCCAGCGGATCGGATTCGCCATCCCGATCGACGACGCCCGCCGCGTGATGGCCGAACTGATCGACATCGAACGGCTCGACCACACGTGGCACGGCCTGCAGACCCGCGACGTCAAATCCGGCCGTACGCGATACCTGTTGGTCGAACATGTCCGCAGCGGCAGTCCGGCCGCCGCCGCGGGCTTTCTGCCCGGGGACCGCATCCTTCGCGCCGGTGAATTCGAGGTGGTGGACCGCGTCGATTTCGAGCGCGCGTGCCTGGGCAGGGGTCCCGAGGCGATCGTCCCGGTCCGGATTCGTCGCGGCGACGATGAAACGACGCTTTCCCTGCGGCTGGCACCGCTGGGACGTCGGCCGCAAACACCCGTTCAGATCGTCGCCCGCAAGCATCCGGTGGAGGGAGTCGCCGAACGCATCTGGAATACGTTGGGACTACAGTTGCACCCGGTACCGCGCTCCGACCGCCGGCTGCGCGGATTGAAATACCACGGAGGGCTGGTCGTCAGCCGGGTCCGGCCGGACAGCCCGGCGGCCGAAAACGGCATCCGCGAAGGTGACATCCTGGTCGGCCTTCACGTGTGGGAAACGGTCAAGCTGGAAAATGTCCTGTTCATCCTTCAGCACAAGGAGCGCCGTTCGTTCGAGCCACTGAAGTTCTATGTGGTGCGCGACGGCGAGACGCTGTTCGGCCATCTGCCCTTGAGCAGGACGAAGGCGGCGGGCGCGACCGAAGCGGAGTGACGCGGCACATACGACCGCTTCTCGACCCGCACTTCCGTTCGCGGTTGCCGCATGCCGGTCTGGCCGCGATTGGCACGCGAACTCGAAACCGCAGCGATGAAAATCCGCCGGGTTTGAATTCCGTTCGCCGCCGCTTGCCCGCACTCGCCTCGGTCGCTGTTGCCGCGGTTTTCTCCTTCCCGCATAATAGCCCGCGCTGGCTGGCATCGCTCGCACTGCAGACGGCCGAAGCGGGCGCCACGCCCGGCGGACTGCCGACAGCTCAATCGTTGCGCCGGCCGCCGTCCATTCGCCGGCACGGATTCCGGCGGCGGTGGCGCGCCCTATGGGGCGTCGTTGCGGCGTCGATACCACGACCGTCCCGCGAATTGCCGAACGGAAGGAGCCCACGATGCAGGTCTTTGAAGACAACACCCGAACCATCGGTGGCACACCTCTGGTGCGAATCAATCGATTGGCCGCCGGCCTGCCAGCGACCATTCTGGCAAAGATCGAAGCCCGTAATCCCGCCTTCAGCGTCAAGTGTCGCATCGGGGCCGCAATGATCTGGGACGCCGAGGAGCGCGGTGTTCTGAAGCCGGGCATGCGCGTGGTGGAACCGACCAGCGGCAATACCGGCATCGCGTTGGCCTTCGTGTGCGCGGCTCGCGGTTATCCGCTGACACTGACCATGCCCGACACGATGTCGATGGAACGCCGGATGATGCTGCGGGCGTTCGGCGCCGAACTGGTGCTCACGCCCGGTGCCGAAGGAATGAAGGGCGCCATCGCCGCCGCCGAAGAACTGGCCGCACAGCCGGACTACTTCATGCCCCAGCAGTTCAAGAACCCGGCCAATCCCGACATCCACTGCAAGACCACCGGTCCGGAAATCTGGGAAGCGACCGACGGGAACGTGGACATCCTCGTCTCGGGTGTCGGCACCGGTGGGACGATCACCGGAGTGTCCCGCTATTTCGAACAGGTCCGCGGCAAGCCTCTGCATTCGATCGCGGTCGAACCGGCCAACAGCCCGGTCCTTTCCGGCGGACAGCCCGGCAAGCACAAGATCCAGGGAATCGGGGCAGGGTTCATCCCCGACGTGCTGGATCTGTCGCTGGTCGACGAAGTGATGACGGTCACCGACGAAGAGGCGTTCGAAACGGCTCCGCGAATCGCCAAGGAAGAAGGCATCATCTGCGGGATCAGCTCCGGGGCCGCGATGGCCGTGGCGCTGAAGGTGGCCGCCGACCCCAAGAACGCCGGCAAGACCATCGTGGTCGTGCTACCGGACTCCGGCGAGCGCTACCTGTCGACGCCGCTGTTCGACTATGCCAAGGACTGACCACGGCGCCGGGGCCTGGCCACGGTGTCCCACCGACGGCCGGAACGCTTATCGATCCGCTCCGTCGTACTTCCCGACAGCGCGGACCGGCGGTTTGGATGCCGGCCGCGCTGCGGTCGTTTCCGGAGTCGCCCCCGATGAATGCTTTGTCCACTGATGCCGATTCGCTCCGGTCCCGGCGACGGCGGGCGCCCGTCCGCCGTCGGCGAAACCTGCACGCTCGCTTGCGACAGATCCGGTCGTGTTCGCCTCGCCGGTTTGCGGCAGGTCGGCCGGGGCGCCGGAGATTGACGGTCGCACTTCTGTGCGGGCTGTGGCCGGCGCTCGCTCCGGCCGCCGACGGACTGCGAGAACCTCGGGCGTTCGACCGGCTTCGCGTGTACAGACCGGCTCCGCCGCTGCCGGAGTCGTACCGGGCCGAGGACTGGCCGTGTTTTCTGGGCCCCCGCCATACACCGGTCAGCGACGAGCGAGGCGTGCTGAAGGACTGGGGCCCCAACGGACCGCCGCTGATCTGGGCCATGGAGAAGGGCGAAAGCTATGCCTCTCCGGCGATCGGAGGCCGATTTCTCGTCTATCCGCATCGCATCGGCGACGAGGTTCTGGTCGAGTGTCTCGAGCCGACCACCGGTCGCCGGTACTGGCAATTCCGCTATTCCACGACCTACTCCGACCGCTATGGCTACGGCAATGGGCCGCGGGCGACGCCGGTGATGGACCACGACCGCGTCTTCGTCTACAGCGCGCAGGGCGTGCTCTACTGCCTGCAGCTTGCCGACGGCCGCCTGTTGTGGAAGAAGGACCTGGCCGAGGAATACAAGGTTCCGCAGGACTTTTTCGGAACGGCCACCTCTCCACTGCTCTGGAATGACCGGCTGATCATCAATGTGGGCGCGCCGAAGGGGCCTTGTGTGATCGCTCTAGACAAAAAGACCGGTCGCGTGCTCTGGGAATCCGGTGACCGGTGGGGGCCCAGTTATGCCACACCGGTACCTGCGACGATCCACGGCCGCCCGACCGTATTCGTTTTCGCCGGCGGGGAAAGCCGGCCGCCGACCGGCGGATTGCTGTCGCTGGATCCCCGCACCGGGCGGATCGACTTCCGTTTCCCCTGGCGCAGCCGCAGCTACGAATCGGTCAACGCGTCCTGTCCTCTGGTGATCGGTCAGCGTGTCTTCGTTTCGGCCACGTATCAGACCGGCAGTGCCCTGCTGGAGGTGCAGCGTGACTTTCGCCACCGTGTCGTCTGGACGACCGATGAAGTGGGCCTGCACTGGAACGTGCCGATCCACCGTGACGGTTATCTCTATGCTTACGACGGGCGCAATGAACCGGATGCCGCCCTGGTGTGCGTCGAGCTGAAAACCGGCCGCGTCGTGCGGCGCGAAGTTCTGCAATGGGAGGACGAGGTCCGCATCGGCGATACGGTGCAGAAAGTCACGATGAGTCCCTTCCGGGGGTGGCTGCTGCAGGTCGATGGCGGCTGTCTGTCGCTGGGCGAGTGGGGCCATCTGCTGTGGCTCGATCTGACTCCCCAGCGGTTTCGAATCGTCCGGCGCGCCTGGTTGTTCGCGGCCCGCGAGACGTGGACGCCTCCCGTGTTGAGCCATGGTTTGCTATACATCTGCCAGAACACGCGCGACGTTCTGAACAAGACACCGCCGCGTCTGTTGTGCTACAGCCTGCGGCCACCGCAACCAACCACGAGCGAAGCCGGCTCCCAAGGAGATCCCAGCGATGAGTGACACGCATCCGCCCAAACCCAAGGATTCCACGGCCGACACGTTCACGGTGGTTTTTCTGTTGTTCGTTCTCGCCGTGGTCGCGATCGCGGCCGTCATGGCCAGCCGCAGTGCCATGGCTGTCGGTCTGTTTGCGGTCGTGCTGGCCGGTCTGGCCCTTTTCGCCGCTTTGGCGGTTCCGATGCTGGGGCTGCGTCACGAACCCGGCAAGGACGAGGTCGTGGATGACTGACCAGCCGCCGCCCGGCCACCGGCCCGTTCTCGCGGCGAACGCTCCGTTATCGGTCGTCCGCGCAGGCGTTGCCCTCCTACCGCGGCGAGTCGTTTCGGCGGTTGCAAATCGACGTGCGCCCGCGACAATCATGAGGTTGACGATTGGACGTTCGATCACGTTCGGGCGAAGCACCCACCGGCGCGCTGCGGCCGGCGACACGCATCCGGCGGCCGGCGGCGGATCGTTGCCCCCGCGCGGTGAACGAAGACGGACGATCGGACGCCCCGAACCATGGCGGATGGTAAGGAGATAGCGGCCCATGGCCACGCGCACCAAAGCCCGTGCGAAAGCGGACGCGCAGCCCGACGCCCGCGGTCTGCTGGAAAACGCCGTCGGACAGATCCAGAAGACGTTCGGCGCCGGGTCGATCATGCGTCTGTCGGATTCGGCACAACGGGTCGAGGGCATTCCGACCGGCTCGCTGTCTCTGGATCTGGCTTTGGGCGGTAGTGGATTTCCCCGGGGGCGGATCATCGAACTGTTCGGCCCGGAATCCAGCGGCAAGACCACCTTGGCGCTTCACGCGATTGCCAACGCTCAGAGGGCCGGAGGTATTGCCGCGTTCATCGACGCGGAGCATGCGCTGGATCCATCGTGGGCGAAGCGATTGGGTGTGAACCTGGAAGAACTGCTCGTCAGCCAGCCGTCGTACGGCGAAGAGGCGTTGCAGATCGCCGAGATGCTGATCCGCTCCAACGCCGTGGACATCATCGTCGTCGATTCGGTCGCCGCGCTGGTTCCCAAAGCCGAGCTGGACGGTGAAATCGGCGATTCCCACGTCGGACTGCAGGCGCGGATGATGAGCCAAGCGATGCGGAAGCTGACCGGCGCGATCTCCAAGGCCAAGACCGCTGTGATCTTCATCAATCAGATCCGCGAAAAAATCGGCCAGATGATGGGCAGCCCGGAAACGACGCCCGGCGGCCGTGCACTGAAGTTCTACAGTTCCTGCCGGATCGACACGCGGCGAATCGCCACGCTCCGCGACGGTGACACACCCTACGGCATTCGCATGCGGGCGAAAATCGTCAAGAACAAGGTTGCTCCGCCGTTTCGCGTGGCCGAATTCGACATGTTGTACGAGCAGGGCATCAGCTACGAAGGCGACGTTCTCGATCTGGCCGTTCAGCACGGACTGGTGCAGAAAAGCGGCTCCTGGTTCAGCTATGGCAAAACACGACTGGGTCAGGGTCGGGAGAAGGCCCGTGCCTACCTGCAGGAGCACCCCGAAGTAGTCGCCGAGTTGCGGGACAAGATTCTGGCCGCGCGCGGCCTGGCAGCGGATGTCGGAACAGCCGCCGAGCGAACCGACTGAGGACATCGTCGTTCCGCTCGGTCTTCCCGGCGCCCCCGGGGGCACCGTGACCGATGCGCTGCCCCGGCCGCACCACGGATTCCACGTCGAGGGCATCGGCCGGCAAGTGCCGGTCCGCGTCGATCAGTCCCGGACGGACGAAGACGAACATCGAAACCTTCCACCGGCGCTCGCGACGCCGCCGGCGGCATATCACCGCCCCTCGGCCGACCGATGCCGTCGCCCGTACAGCATTCGAGATGGCGAGGTGATACGTCCGATCGGTCTCAACGCGTTCCGTCGACTTCGTCTCCGCCCTGCTCCGGCGGCATTGCTTTCGGTGCTCGTCGCCGCATCGGCGGGTGTTTGCAGGCCGGCGGAGCTGCGCGCGCAATCCGGTACTCCTGCAGCGAGCGCAAGTGAACGCGATTACGTCGTCGTGGAGAGTTTCCAACGCGTGCTGCGGGCGGTCGATCGGCGGGCGGCCCCCAGCGTGGTTGCCATCGCGCGAGTGACCTCGGGGGCCTCGCACGCCATAGTTGCTCCGGATGCTGCGAGCCCACCCAATCCCCTGGATCCGGACTTCGTGCCGGACGATTTCGGCACGGGCGTCGTGATCCCGGGGCCGGCGCCGCAGTCGATTCGCGTGCTCACCCTGTACCACGTGGTTCGCGGCGGACCGACGACGCGGGGGCGGGGACCGGCCGCGACCTGTCGTCTGTATGTGTATGCGGCACCACGGCGCGCTTATGAGGCGACGATCTGGGCGGCCGACCCGCGGAGTGACCTGGCCGTGCTGACGCTGCACAGCACCGACGGTCGCGGCGAAGCGGCCGATCTGCCGCCTTTGACTCCGGACCGCGCCGAACGGCTGGAACGGGGCGACTTCGTGGCCGCACTGACCAACCCGTACGCGGTCGCCCGGGACGGTTCTCCCTCACTGAGCTGGGGCACGTTGGGCAATCTGGCGCGCGCACCGGCCACCGCGGTGGCGAACGCCCCGGCGGAAAGCGAGGCCAGTGAGACGATTCACCATTTCGGCACATTGTGGCAAATCGACACGCGGCTCCCGCTGGGAAGCAGTGGGGGAGCCGTGCTCGACCTGCGCGGCCGTCTGGTTGGAATCGCCACGTCGATGGCCGCGCTGGACGGGTACGAACGCGACACCGGATTTGTGATTCCATTCGACGAACCCGCCCGCCGCGCGATCGCCACACTGATCGCCGGGCGTGAAGTGGGCTATGGTTTCCTGGGTATCGCCCTGTTTCCGGACCGGGGTGGGCTTTTCGGACTGCCGTTGCCCCGCAGCGAGTCCCCCGGAGTTCGCGTTCGCGGCGTGATCCCGGATTCGCCGGCCGACCGCGCCGGCCTTCGGGACGGTGACCTGATCCAACGGATCGACGGCGTTCCGGTTTATGACCGTCGCGACCTGATGCGGGAAATCGGTCGCCACGCACCGGGATCACCGGTCAAGCTGTCCATCTCGCGGCCCACCAGTGCCCGTCCGGTGGAAGTGACCGTCAAGGCCCTGGGAAAGTGGCCGGTGGTCGATGACACATCGATCGTGACGGCGGTGCCGAATCATCCGCCGCAGCGCGGTATCGTGGTCGATTTCCCAACCGCGCGTCGGCGGTACAATCCCGTCCCGCTTTCACGGTATCCGCGCGCTGTGGTGGTGGTGGAAGTGCAGCCGAACTCGCCGGCCGCCGCCGCAAAGCTCCGCGCCGGGGACTTCATCGTCAGCGTGGGCGGCATTCCGGTGGAAACACCGGAACAGTTCGTGACCGCCTTTCAGCGTGCCTTGCAGCAGTCCCGCAGCGTTCCCCTGCGTCTGCTCGACGGACGCCTCGTGCAGATCCCGCCGCCGTGAGACTCTCCGCGGCGGCACCGGTGATGCAGGGACGCGCACGCCACCCTTCTGCGAAGAAGCAACGCGCACCGTCCGGCACAGCCCGTGGCTCGACGCTGCGGACGGATTCGCAACAATGCCACGGTTGACCGAATCGGCACACCCCTGCGGTGTCACCGCGCGGCGCCGCACCATGCCGCTGGAAAGACCAACGAAAAGAGCCTGGTGATGAAGACCGACGAAATCCGCGAGAAGTTTCTCACCTTCTTCGAAGGCAAGGGCTGCGTGCGACGTCCCAGCGACGTGCTCGTTCCCAAAGACGACCCCACCGTGCTGTTCACGCCGGCGGGAATGAACCAGTTCAAGAATCAGTTCCTGGGAATCGGCAAGCTCGAGTTCACCCGCGCGGTGACGTGCCAGAAGTGCCTGCGGACCGGCGACATCGAAAACGTCGGCGTGACGGCGTATCACCACACGTTCTTCGAGATGCTGGGGAACTTCTCGTTCGGCGACTACTTCAAGCGGGAAGCGATCCTGTGGGCATGGGAGTTCCTCACGTCGCCCGATTGGCTGGGGCTGCCGCCGGAGCGGCTTTCGGTGTCCGTCTATCGCGACGAAAAGGACGACCGGAACAGCGACCACGAAGCGTTTCGCATCTGGCACGAAGAGGTCGGGCTGCCCGAAGATCGCATTGCGTGGCGGGACGAGTACGAAAACTTCTGGCCGGCGGGTGCTCCCACCGAGGGGCCCGATGGCGTGTGCGGCCCGTGCAGTGAAATCTTCTACCATCCGCCGGGCACCGACGAGGAGGTCGAGGTGTGGAACCTCGTCTTCACACAGTTCAACCGCGTGGGGCCCCCGCCGAACAACCTGCGTCCGTTGCCGAAAAAGAACATCGACACCGGCATGGGCCTGGAGCGGATCGCATCGGTGATGCAGAGCGTGCCCAGCAACTTCGAAATCGACATCCTGCGGCCGTTGTGCGAGCGCGCGGGTGAGGTGGTCGGCGTCCCGTACCGGTTTGAGGGACCGCAGGGACGTCCGCTGCGGCGGATCGCCGACCACATACGTGCCGCCACCTTCGCGATTCACGAAGGCGTCAATCCCAGCAACGAAAAGGCGGGCTATGTCATCCGCCAGCTCCTCCGCCGCGCCTTGCTGGAAGGCTACCTGCTGGGGCGCGAGGAGCCGTTCCTGCACAAGCTGGTGCCCACGGTCGTGGAACTGATGCGCCGTCCCTATCCGGAACTGGTGGAGACGCAGCAGTCCGTCGCGGATGTGATCCGCGAGGAGGAAGAGCAGTTCCTGCACATCGTCGAACGCGGCGTGCGCAAGTTTCGCAAACTGGCGGAGAAGGCCCGGCAAAGCGGCGGCGTGATCTCCGGGGAAGATGCTTTCGATCTGCACCAGTCGGAAGGGTTTCTGATCGAGCTGACCGAAGCGCTGGCCGCCAGAGAGAATCTGAAGGTCGACCGCAAACAGTTCGACATCTGCATGGCCGAACTGCGGGAACGCAGCGGGCGCGGCGCGTTCGCCGACAGCGTGATGGCCGAAGGCCCGCTGGACAGCATCCGCAAGGAGGCCGGTGACACCGAGTTCCTCGGCTATCAGACCACCCGCGCGCGCGGACGCATCGTGGGCTTGATCGTCGACCGTCAGAGGGCCAATGAATTCTCCGATCTGAAGCACGTCGATCCGATTGCGGTGATCCTGGACCGCACCCCGTTTTACGGTGAAGCCGGCGGACAGGTGGGCGATACCGGGACGCTGCGCTGGGACGGCGGTGAATTCCTCGTCCGCGACACGCAGCGGCACGCCGGCCTGATCCTGCACATCGGTCGCTTGAAACAGGGAACGCTGCGGGTCGGGCAGACGGTCGAAGCCATCGTCGATGAGCAGCGGCGCGCGGGGATCCGCCGTGCCCACAGCGCCACACACCTGCTCCACTACGCTCTGCGCAAAACACTGGGCGAAAACGCCACACAGCGTGGATCGAAAGTGGACAACGACGAGCTGCGTTTCGACTTCGCCCATCGCGGCCCGCTGACCCCGGAAGAACTGCGGCGGATCGAAGACGAAATCAACGCCCGCATCGCCGAAGGCGTGCCCGTCCGGACACGCGAGATGCCGCTGGAAGAAGCCCGCCGCCTGGGTGCGATGGCCCTGTTCGGCGAAAAGTACCCGGACATCGTGCGCGTCGTGCAGATGGGCGATTTCAGTATCGAGTTGTGCGGCGGCACGCATCTGGAAAACACCGGCCAGGTGGGCGTGTGCCGCATCGAAAGCGAAGAGCCGGTTGCCAAGGGGGTGCGACGGATCACCGCAGTCACCGGCCGCCGCGCCCTGCAACGGCTGCGGCACACCGAAGAATTGCTCCGGCAAATCGCTACGGCACTGAAGACGCCCAACTTCGAAGAATTGCCCAGACGTGTCGCTGCCCTTCAGGAAGAAGTCAAACAGCTGCGCCAGCAGCTGGCCCAGAAGTCGCGGCAGACGGTGGCCGAAGCCGTCGAGGAGGTGCTGAAGACGGCCGAACACGTCGGCGACGTGACACTGGTCGGCCATGTGCTTCCGGAGGCTTCGCGCGAGTCTCTGCGCGAGTTCGTCGACCAGGTGCGGAAGCGCGCCGGGCAAGCCGCGGTGATCGTCGGTACCGTGATCGACGGCAAACCGGCCCTGACCGCGGCCCTCTCCAAGCCACTCCTTCAACAGGGCCTGAATGCCGCGGAGTGCGTGCGGACTGCCGCAAAAAAAATCCAGGGCGGCGGAGGAGGACGGCCGGATCTGGCCGAAGCCGGGGGCAAGAACCCCGACGGCATCCAGGACGCCATCGCCGCGGGACTGGCCTATTTCCGCGACAAGCTGGCCGCGGCGACACCGTCGTCCTCCTGAGCCCGCCGCGCGCCACCCAACGCGTTCATTGCCGAACCGTTTCCGCCTGCGGCACTTCGGCGCGCAATTGCGATCCCGCGATGCTTGCCACCGCAGCGGGACCGTGAACAATGGCCGGTTAGTGGCCCCGTGCGTCCCTGTGTTGCGACCGGCATCAACCTTGACCAGACACGAACGACACCATGCCTGATTTCCATCGTCGGCGGATCATTCCCGCGCCCGGCTCAATCCCCCCGTCCCGGCACGCCACGGAGCGCCGCTTGTCGATCTGCGGCGATGGGCCATCATCCGCCGCCGTGCTGGCAGCATTCGTACTGTCCGCTCTGCCGATCGTTTCATCCGGCTGCGGCGACACGGCCTCCGCGCCGCCGGTGGGCGACTCGCCACCGCCGGTTTCGGTCGCTCCCGCCCGTGCGGCGGATCCGCGGCACATGACCGTCAGTGAACTGCGCGAGAGGCTCAAGGCGGCGAACCCCGGCTTCACCGGCCAACTGGACGCACGGCGCGTCGCCGGTGAAATCCGCAGCCTCGACTTGTATCAGTCCGGAGTCACCGACATCACGCCGCTGAAGGGCTTGCCTTTGCGAGCCCTGGACCTGACGGGATTGCCCGTGGAGGACCTCTCGCCGTTGGAGGGCATGCCGCTGCGGGTACTGATCCTCGAGGGCACGCGCGTCCGCAATCTGACGCCGTTGAAGGGCATGGCGCTGGAGGTGCTCAAGCTGCAGTCGACACCGGTGACCGATCTTTCGCCCATCTATGGGATGCCGCTGCGTGAGCTGAATCTGATGAACCTGCCGGTCGAAGACGTCGGCTTCGTGAAGGACATGCCGCTGGAGACCCTGTGGCTGGTCGGCACCCGCGTGAAGGACCTTTCGCCACTGCGAGGCAAGCGGCTGGTGAGCCTGGATATCCAGGACACTCCGGTCGCGGACCTTTCGCCGTTGCGCGGCATGACGTCCCTGAAACGGCTCAACATCGCCGGTTCGGCCGTCACCGATCTGACCCCGCTGGAGGGGCTTGCGCTGGAACGACTGATCTTCACTCCCGAGCGCATCGAAAAGGGCTTGCCGATCGTCCGGAACATGCCCAGTCTGAACCGAATGGGCATCGGCCGCTCTTTCGAAACCGTGATGCCACCGGCGCAGTTCTGGGCGGAATACGATCGAGCAGCGTCCGAGACGAAAAGCTCCTCCGGCGGCCAAGCGACCGCGCCGACCGATCCGCGCACCGAGGGACCCACGGACGGACCGTCCTCGACTTCACGCGATTCGCTGCGCGGGGCGCCGCCGGCGGACCGCAGCTCGGACGCGGCGGCCGGACGCGGCGACCGCGCCTGATCGGTCTGCCGCTCGGCGGTGCAAAGACCTGTTTCCGACAGCCAGCATCGGGCACCAGAATGAACCATCAGAATCGGAAGTTGTTCAAGGGGCTGCGCGCCCGACCGCGACGCATTCCGCTGTACACATCGGCCGAGCATCAGCAAGGACTGCGCCGCGCCGGCCGATTCAACGCACAACTGATGGATTTCGTGCGGCAGCACATCCGGCCCGGAATCCGCACGGCCGACATCGACAAGCTTGTCCACGAATACACCCTGGATCACGGCCATCGCCCGGCCTGCCTGGGGTACAAGGGGTTTCCCAAGTCGGTCTGCACGAGCGTCAACGAGGTCGTCTGTCACGGCATTCCCGGCGATTACGAACTGAAACCCGGAGACATCGTCAACGTCGATCTGACCACGATCGTGGACGGCTGGTACGGTGATCAATCCGAAACGTTCCTCGTCGGCGAAGTCACCGAGTCGGCCCGCCGGCTGGTGCAGGCCGCGTTCGACGCCCTGTGGGTGGGCATCCGCGCGGCCCAGCCGGGCAACACGATCCTGGATATCGGCTCGGCGATTTCCCAACTGGCGCGGGAACGAGGGTTTTCGGTCGTGCGGGAGTACCAGGGGCACGGGATCGGCCGTGAGTTCCACCAGGAACCGGGCGTACCGCACTTTCCCGAAGTCGGTTCCTCCCGCATCACTCTGGTCCCGGGAATGTGCTTCACCATCGAGCCGATGCTCAATGAAGGCACCTGGGAAACGGTTCTCGACCGCAGCGACGGCTGGACCGTCCGCACTCGCGACGGACGGCTTTCGGCCCAGTTCGAGCACACGATTCTGATGACCGAGTCCGGCCCCGAGGTGCTCACGCGGACCGAGCACGGCCCGCAGGAAGGCCATCGATTCTGAGGGCGGCACGGTCACAACGGGCTCGCGGCGCGCAGTCCGACCGAAGGACCGGTCGGCGGCCCGCCGGATCGTGCATCCGCTTTTCCCGTAATCCCCTCGGAACACAGACACAGGCCACACCCATGGCGGCCTTCCAGAGCACCTGGTGGACGATGATCGAACGAGCCGGCCGCGGCGATCCGGATGCCGCGCTGGAGTTCGCCCGCCGTTACCAACCGGCCGTGATTGCCTTCGTCCGCCGCATGGGCGTTCCCGCCGGCGAAGCAGAAGACCTGACGCAGGAGGTGATGCTGCGCGTGTTCTGCCGCGGCGTGCTGGACCGGATCGACCCGTCGCGCGGTCGCTTCCGGAACCTGATGTGCGCCGTTGCGCGGAATGTCGTGCGGAACTACCGGGAGCGGCAGCGGGCCGGCAAACGGGCCGCCATCGTCCAATCGCTCGATGCGCTGCAGGCCGACATCGCCGATGCCGTCGACGAACCGGACTTCGACCGGGAGTGGGTCCGCCACCTGCTCGACCGCGCATTGGACCGGCTTCGCACCCAATACCCTCAGTATCACGCTGCCCTGACCGCGGCAGTGGATTCCGACGAGCCGCGCGACCGCCTCGCCGCCCGCTTGAATCTCAGCCCGCAGCAGTTCAAGAATGCATTGCACCGCGGCAAGCAGAAACTGGCGCAGTTCCTGCGCGGCGAAATCCGCGAATACGCAGCGGGACCGCAGGACTACTCCGCGGAACTGCGTCACGTCGCCGGCCTGCTCGACCACCCGGCCGACGACGAATCCTGACGCTGCACGTGTGCGCCGTGAAACAGGCATCCGTCGTCTGCGGCGCGCTCGCTCGGCCGGGCGTCGCCGCTGGCCGCTTCCCCACACACGCCGATTGCACCTCCGACGCCCCCGAAATCGAAAGACACCGCCATGCCATCACACGCCTTGCGTTTTCCCAGAAACAGTCGCCATGTCCCCCATGCGGGCCCGACCGCGCTCGCCGGCGTTCGCCCCCGCGCAGCGCGTGCGTGGGCCGGCGCGTTGCTGGCCGGGCACTGGCGACCGGCCTTGCTCACCATCGGCCTGCTGATTCTGTCGCCGCTGCTCGCCATGCGCGCGATCGCATCGGCCGAACCGGCCGCCACCACGGCGCAGCACGAAGGCAGGGCCGATCGCGCGGACCGCCCCGCGACGCCGCCCGTTCGTATCCTCTTTCTCGGCGATCGCGGCCACCATCAGCCCGCCCTGCGCGCCGCGATGATCGAACCGGTTCTCGCACGGCGTGGCATCCGGTTGACGTACACGGAGAACGTCGGCGACCTTGCGCTGGCCACGCTGAGGCAGTACGACGGTCTGCTCATTTATGCCAACATCGACCACATCGAAGAGCCGCAGTTGCAGGCCCTGCTGCAATACGTCCGCTCCGGCGGCGGCCTGATCGCCGTGCACTGCGCCTCGTACTGCTTCCGCAACGCACCCGAATACGTCCGTCTGGTCGGTGCCCAGTTTCTGCGGCATGGCACCGGGACGTTCCGGACCGAAATCGTCGCTCCCGATCACCCGCTGATGCGGGGCTTCGGCGGTTTCGAGAGCTGGGACGAAACGTACATCCACACGCGGCACAATTCCGAAGGCCGAACGGTACTTTCGGTCCGCCGGAGCGGTGAGCAGGCCGAGGGCCGCGATGCCGAACCCTGGACATGGGTTCGCACCGAAGGACGCGGCCGCGTGTTCTACACCGCGTGGGGCCACGACCATCGCACCTGGGCCCATCCCGGCTTTCACAACCTGCTCGAACGCGGCATCCGTTGGGCCACCGGCCGCGATCCCTCGGTCGTCGCCCCGTACCCGCCCCGCGACCAACGGCGCAACCCGTTCCGGCAGCCCTTCGAACCGCCGCCGATGAAACCACTGCCGAAGGGCCTGAAACCGTTCACGTATCGCCCGGCGCGGATCCCCTTCTACCCGCCGGGTCGGGCCAGCCGCGGGGACGGCCAGTGGAACCGCATGCAGAATCCCCTGCCGCCGGAGGAATCGATCCGGCACTTCGTCACGCCGGTTGGCTTCGACGTCGAGCTGTTCGTCTCCGAACCCCAGTTGCAGGGCAAGCCGATCTGCATGACGTGGGACGAACGCGGCCGTCTGTGGGTCGCCGAAACCGTCGACTACCCCAACGACAAACAGCCCGACGGACAGGGCCACGACCGCATCCGGATCTGCGAGGACACCGATGGCGACGGCCGAGCGGACCGGTTCGTGGTTTTCGCCGACGGCTTGAGCATTCCCACCGGCATGGCCTTCGCGTTCGGCGGACTGGTCGTACACCAGCCGCCACACACCCTGTTCCTGAAGGACACCGACGGCGACGACCGCGCCGACATCCGCCGTGTCCTGTTCACCGGCTGGAGCACCGCCGACACGCACGCCGGGCCCAGCAACCTCCACTATGGCCCGGACAACTGGTTCTGGGGCGTGCAGGGATACGCGGGCTTCAAAGGTTCCATCGCGGGCCGCCGCGAATCGTTCGGCATGGGGTTCTATCGCTTCCGGCTCGCAGTGCCGCCCGGCTCCGACCCGCTCGCGCCCGACACGGTGCCGGAGGTCGTCGATTTCGAGTTCATCCGCTCGACGGACAACAACACGTGGGGACTGGGCTTCAGCGAAGAAGGGCTGGTGTTCGGCTCCACGGCGAACCGCAATCCCAGCGTGTTCATGCCGATTCCCAACCGCTACTACGAGCGCGTTCGCGGCTGGTCGGCCGCGCGGCTGGGCACGATCGCCGACTCGCACCTGTTTCACCCGATCACCGACCGTGTGCGGCAGGTGGACCATCACGGCGGATTCACGGCCGCCGCCGGCCACGCCCTGTACACCGCCCGCCGTTATCCACGGTCCTTCTGGAATCGCACGGCGTTCGTCTGCGGCCCGACCGGCCACCTCGTCGGCACGTTCGTCCTTCGCCAACAGGGCGCCGATTTTCGCAGCCGCTACACGTTCAACCTGCTGGCCAGCGACGACGAATGGTCCGCTCCGACCATGGCCGAAATCGGCCCGGATGGCAACGTGTGGGTCATCGACTGGTACAACTACATCGTGCAGCACAACCCGACGCCGGCCGGCTTCAAGACCGGCAAGGGCAACGCCTACGAGACGCCACTGCGGGACAAGACGCACGGCCGCATCTACCGCGTGGTCTACGGCGACGAAACGCCGTCGCACCCGGCACTCGATCCACGCGATCCGCACGCTCTGGTCGCTGCACTGCGGCATCCGAACCTGTTCTGGCGCCGCCACGCCCAACGGTTGCTGGTCGAGCGCGGCCGGCAGGACGTCATCGACGACCTTCTGGGGCTCGTGGCCGACCAATCCGTCGATGCGATCGGGCTCAACGTGGGCGCGATGCACGCCCTGTGGACTCTGGCTGGTCTGAACGCGCTGCAGGCTCCCGACGGCGCGGCGCGGGCGGCCGCCGTGGCCGCGTTGCGCCACCCGTCCGCCGGCGTCCGACGCGCCGCATTGACGGTTCTTCCCCGCGATGCACAGACGATCCAGGCCATCCTCGACAGCCGCGTGCTGCATGACGTGGAGCCTCAAGTCCGCCTCGCCGCCCTGCTGGCCCTGGCCGACGCCCCGGCATCGGCCGCTGCGGGCCGCGCCCTCGCCGATGTGCTCCGCGATCCCATCGTTCTGTACGATCGCTGGCTGCTGGATGCAGCCACCTCGGCCGCCGCCGCCCACGATCGGTTTTTCCTCCCTGCGTTGGCCGCGGCCTGCGCGGAGAAACCCCATCCGCCACTTCCGCCGCTGCTGGAGCGCGTTCGGATCGTTGCCGCTCACTTCGCCCGCCGAAGCCCGGCCGATTCGGACGTGGCGGCCGTGCTGCGTGTGCTGCCCGCCACGCGCGTCGAACTCGCCGCCGCCGTTCTGCAGGCCTGGGCCGAGCACTGGCCGGACGGTGCCGCCCCGCGGTTGTCCAAACCTGCCGTCGCGGCTTTCGAAGCGCTGTTCCCGAAACTGGGCTCGGAAGACCAGAGCCGCCTGCTGCAACTGGGGCGGAAGTGGAGATTGGAGACCTTGAACCGCTTTGCGGCCGAAGTCGCCGCGCGGCTGTGGGCACGGTTGCGTGACACCGACCGCCCGCTCGATGCGCGCGTACAGGCCGCGCGGCAGTGGCTTGCCTTGCAGCCGGAACCCCGCCGGGCAGCCGCTCGATTGCTCGATGAAATCGGCCCCCGAACGCCCCCGCAACTGGCAAGTGAACTGTTGCGGATCGCCGGCAGCGTGGACTCGGCCGAAGTTGCCCGAGCGATCATCGAGCGCCTTTCGGCACTCACGCCGACGGTCCGCAGCGCGGCACTCGCCGTGCTGCTGGCGCGACCCGCAGCGACCCGGGAACTGCTCGCCGCCGCCGAGTCCGGGACGGCATCACTGGCCGATCTGCGGCTCGATCAGCGGCAGGCTCTGCTGGCCCATCCGGATCCCGAAATCGCTCGCCGCGCGAAGGCCTTGCTGGAGAAAGGCGGTGGCCTGCCCAACCCCGACCGCCAGCGTGTCATCAAGCAATTCCTGCCGATCACCCGTCAGCACGGCGATCCCCGGCGCGGCAAGCAGACCTTCTTGAAAGTGTGTGCAAAATGCCACACGCACTCCGGTGAGGGCACACGGATCGGGCCCGACCTGACCGGCATGGCCGTCCATCCGAAGGTCGAGTTGCTCACCCAGATCCTCGACCCCAGCCGAAGCGTCGAAGGCAACTACCGCGCGTATTCGGTGGTCACCGAAGACGGCCGCGTGCTGACCGGGCTGCTGGCTTCCGAAACGCGGACGACCATCGAACTGATCGACACCGAAGCCAAACGGCACGTGATCGAAAGAGACCGCATCGAGCTGTTGAAGGTCTCCGACAAGTCCATCATGCCGGAGGGCTTCGAGAAGCAGTTGAGCGCCGACGAGCTCCGCGATCTGCTCGAATTCCTCACGCATCGCGGCCGCTTCGTTCCCCTGGACGTGGCCAAAGCCGCCACGATCGTGTCGACGGAACCGATGTTCTACGGTGTCGACCGCGTGGAAACGCTGGTCTTTCCCGACTGGAAACCGAAAACCGTTGGCGGCGTGCCTTTCTGGCTGGTCGACCCGCGCGGCAACCGCGTGCCCAACGCCATCATGCTCTACGGGCCGTTGGGCAAATATCCGCCGCGAATGCCGCGTACGGTATCGCTGCCGTTGAACGCACCGGCCGTGGCCCTGCATTTCCTCTCGGGAGTCGGAGGCTGGGCCGCCAAGCAGCCGCTTGCCAAGCCGACCGTATGCCTGATCGTCCGGCTGCACTACGCCGACGGCCGAACCGAAGACCATCCGTTGCTCAACGGACGGCACTTCGCCGACTACATCGGGCCGTTCGACGTGCCGGACTCCAAACGCGCCTTCAATCTCGGCGGGCGACAGATCCGCTACTTTGCCATCCGGCCGAAGCGCCGCGCGGTCATCGAACGGGTGGAACTCGTCAAGGGTCCCGATCACACCGCGCCGATCGTCATGGCCATCACGGCGGAGCTGCCCGCGCGGGAAGAATCCGGGCGTTGACCCGACGCGCGACGCCGCCGCGGCATCGAAGGGAACGTCATCTTCACGCACACCGATCGAGGAGCACCGATGGATTATCGCACACTGGGAAATTCCGACCTTCGCGTTTCGCGTCTGGCCTTCGGTTGCTGGGGAATCACCAGCGATTTCCACTGGGGCGAGCGCGACGAGCAGGCTTCCGTGGACGCGATCGAAGCGGCCCTGGACGCCGGCGTCAACTTCTTCGATACCGCCGAAGTGTATGGCGATGGACGCAGCGAAGAACTGCTGGGGCGGGTGCTGAGCCGCCGCCGCGATCAGGTGGTGATCGCCAGCAAGATTCACCCGCGGTCGATGCGTCCCGATCAGGTGGCCGAAGCGTGTGAGCGCTCACTGCGTCGGCTGAACACCGATTACCTCGACCTGCTGCAGACCCACTGGACCGACCCGCAGGTTCCCATCGCCGAGACGTGGGAGGCTCTGCTGAAACTCAAGGAACAGGGCAAGGTCCGCCATGTGGGCGTCTGCAACGCCGGCACTTCCGACCTGGCCGACGTGTGTGCCCTGCAGGCACCGGTCAGCAACCAGCTCCCGTACAACCTGCTGTGGCGGGCGATCGAGGACGCCATCCTGCCGGCTTGCCGCGAGCGCAACATCAGTGTGCTGGCCTACAGCCCGCTGATGCACGGTTTGCTGGCAGACAAGTACCGCTCGGCGGCCGAGGTTCCCGATGGACGTGCCCGGTCACGTCATTTCTCCGGCACGCGGCCGCTGGCGCGACACGGAGAACCCGGGTGTGAGGAGGAGACGTTTGCCGCTCTCGACCGCATCCGCGCCATCGCGCGCGAAGCCGGCCGGCCGATGGCCGATCTGGCCCTGAACTGGGTCGCTGCGCAGCCGGGCGTGGACTGCGTCATCGTGGGTGTCGCCAACGCCGCACAACTGGCGGAGAATGTGCGATTCCTCGAACGCGGCCGCGAATCGGACCTCCGCGAGGCCCTCACGCGGGCCACCGACGATCTGCGCCGCGCGCTGGGACCGAATCCGGACATGTGGCAAACGGCCAGCGAGTCGCGTTACCGCTGAGCTGACGCAAGCGTATCACGGTTGCTGACGCCGGTTCTGCTGTGGGTGATCGAGGGAAAACCGAAGGCCGTCTGCGGGGGCGGGCAGGTGCAACGTGGCG
>RFHO01000537.1 GCA_003696385.1 Planctomycetota bacterium
AAGTCGACGAAAACGCATTCTACTTGCGGCCGGTCGCATCACAACTGATCGATATGTATTTTCGGTCTGCCAACGGCCGTGGCCGGGCAACGTCGGCCGTCGGCGGTGCCATGGTCGCCTCGAAGCGGCCCGGACGTTCGATGGTCCCCGACAGGCCATCGCAATGCCCCGCGGTCGGCTGGCCGGCCGTTGTCCCTTTTCACGGTCGCCTGCGGATGACTAGAATCCCGCTTCGTGACGAGGCCGCCGTTCGGCTTCGTGGAAAAAACGCCGCTTGCCGGCTTCCAGCGAACCTGAGTTCTCTGTTGAGCGAAAAGCCGACCGATGTTGCTGAGCGAAGTCGAGAAGCTGAAGCGCGAGTTGACCGACAAATACGTCGTCGTTCAGGAAGGTATCCCGGAACTGCGGCGTTTCGTGGGGCGTACCGGCGTGGTCAAGACCGTGAACATGAACGGCCGGGCGCTGGTGCAGTTCCAGGGGCTGGAGGACATCGCCTGGTACGACATCGATCCGCGGTTTTTGACCGTCGTCGAGGAGCCGGTGGAGAAGCCCACCGAGGAGCAAAAGAAACCAGCCGCGGCGAAGCCGGCGGGCAAGCCGGCCGCGACGGCTGCCGGTGCCAGTCCGCTGGAACTGGCGCGCCAGCAGGGCCCCGCCAAACCCGAGGGGGGAAAGAAGTTGTCTCCGCTGGAGCTGGCTCGGATGCAAGGGCCCGCGAAGCGGGGCTCGGCCGCGGCCGAGAGCGCGAGCGAGGCGGCGACCGCGGAGTCGGAGACGTCATCGGAAACTTCCGGGCAACAGGAAGCGTCGGCCGAATCATCGCAGCAATCTGGAAGTGGGGCATCAGAGACGCCCGCTGCCGGCGGGAAGCAGTTGACCGGTCCGGATGGTCGCACGCTTTCGCCGTTGGAGTTGGCGCGGTTACAGGGGCCGTTCAAGGGCGACAAGTAGCCGGGGAGCGGCTGGTCCCGATGAAGCGCCGATCGCGCTGCGATGGAGGGACGGTCTTCGCCTGGAGGGCGGCCGCCGGAAGTGCGTCGGGAAGCGCTTTCGCGGCGGCAAAGCGCCCCGCGCACGGGCGATGGCATCATGGCACACGAGCACCTGTCGGACTTCGTTGCGGAACTGGACGCAGCCGGCGAAGTGTGCCGAGTGCCGGCGGAAGTGGAAGACGACGAACTGGCCGCGGTCGCCCATCAGGAAGCCCTCGGGCGCCGTCCCGCGTGCCTGGTTTTCGAGCGTCGGCCGAGCGGCCGCCTGCCCGCGGTCACGCACCTTCTTGCGACGCCAGAGCGTCTGTGGCGGGCCTTGGGATGTTCCCACGCGGCTGAGCTGCCGGAACGGGTTGCGTCGTTGTTACCCTTGCCGCCGGCAAACGACTGGCGGGCGGTGTGGAGTTGGGTCCCGGTGCTTTGCAGTGCCTGGCAATCACCGCCGGAGCGTACCGATTCGGCGGTCGTACAGCAGGTGGTGCGTTTGGGGCGGGACGTCGATCTGGGCGATTTCGGTTTTCCGCGACTGTGGCCGGATGATGGACACGGTGTGATCTCGGGCGGTTTGATTCTGGTCGGAACACCGCGGGAGGAATCGAAAACCGCCGGTGCGGGCACGACCATCGAGTCGCCGGGCACCGACGAGCGGCCGGCGGAGCGGTCCGGGAGCCAACCGGCGCCCCTGATCACCTGGGACGTGTGCCCTGTCCTAGAGCATGACGTCGTCGGCGTTCCAGTGAACCCGCACGGTCCGCTGGCGGGGATACTGGACGAAGCCCGCCGCAGGCAGCAGAGTGTGCCTGTGGTCATCACTTTGGGAGGCGATCCGTCGTTGTACGTGGTCGCCGTTGCGGCAAGTGCCTTTCAGACCGACCCGTGGCATCTGGCCGGGGTGGTACGCGGTGAACCGCTCCGCATCGCCGCCGCGCGGACCGTGCCGCTGGACGTCCCGGCCGACGCCGAAATCGTGCTCGAGGGCTTCATTGATCCGACACGGTCTCCGGAGTCGATCGGGACGGTCACCGACTTGGACGGGATGGCCTCGGATGCCCGCCGCTACGCGCGCCTTCGGCTGACGGCGGTGACGTATCGTTCGAACCCGACGCTGCCGCTGAGCCTGGGCATTCGGCCTCCCAACGAGCGGAGCTGCGTGCTGAGCGCCGCGGAGAGGATCTGGCTTCCGTTGGTCCGCCAGCAACTCCCGGACGTGACGGATCTGCACTTTTCGCCGGACGCGCGTGGCCGGCACGTGTTCGTTGCGGTGCGTCGGCGGTCGGCCATGCAGGTTCGTCGCGTTTGCCACGCGTTGTGGGGCTTCGGCCCGACTCATGCGTGCACGCTGACCGTGGTGCTCGATGCTGAGACCGAGCTCCGCGATCCGAACGACGTGTGGAACCGGGTGGCCGCATTCGTGGACTGGGACCGCGACGTGACGGTCGCACGCGGGCCGGGCAGTGGTTGGCCGGGCGAGAATCCCGGTGCCGACGGTGCGGCCGATGAGGACATGGCGCCCGGGAGAATCGCGGTCGACGCCACCGCCAAGCCGGGCAGGCGCGCGGGGTTCGCACGCCGGCCGGATCAGGCTTTGCGGAACGCCGCCGCATTGCTGGCGAATCTGAAGTCGGGCACTCGGAACCCGCCGTGATTGCCGCAGGTTCGGTGGAGGTCCCGACGCGTTCCGATCACCAGGCCCTGATCGGGGACCGGCAAGTGTGCCGTGATCGCTCGGGCGTTCGGCGCAGTTCGGTGAGCCTCGCCGCAAACGGCCCCACGACAGAGCGGGCCGCGACGTGGTCGATGAGCGGCGGCCCCGTCAGGCTCACACGAGCCGGGCCGTTGTGGGGCTGGCCTGGTCATTTGGTCTTCGCCAGGGAGGCCAGATAGGCCCGGGCCAGCGAGGACAGGTCGGCCGGCGGATAAACCGTTTTCACTGCGACGGCGGGACTGTCGCCGCGCTGTAGCGCAGTGACGAAGCGGCCGAACCGATCGGCACCGCCGTTTCTGAGCATGAATTCCACCAGTGTGTAGCCGACGGCCGCGATGTCGCCGGGCGAGAACTTGCCCTTGGCGAAGATTTCCTCCGGCTTGCGAAGGTTGGCCGTCTGGAGTGCGTTTTTGGCCCGTTCACGCAGCGCATTGAAGTAGCTGGGAGCCGGTGCGACGCGGGCAGCCATGGCCAACCCGGTGCCCCGCGTAACCCACTCGGGCAGCTTTGCGCCGGAGCGGCCGAGGCAGGCGACGGTCAACTGATCGATCAGGTTCACTCGCATGCCGCCAGTGGTTGTGTCGGCCGTGTCACCCACGTCCTGCAGGACGATATAGGCCTCCTCGAAGGTCGGGGTGACCCGGGCATGTCCCGTGACCTCGTCCGGGACTTCGCGGTTTTCGATGGTGATGTTGAATTCCGAATAGCCGAAACGGTCGCGAAAGACGATGATCGCCAGTCGCCCGCGCCAGATCCGGTCCCCTTGAATGGGGAACATTTCCCGCAGCTTCTGCGCGTATTCTTCGGCCCAGTCGCCGATCTGTTTGAGGCGATCGGGTGAGACGTTGCCGTAAAGATAGAATTCCTTGGTGCGCAACCACTGTGCAGCGTCGTTGGGGGCGGCACGCTTCCACATCTGTTGCGTGCGTTCCTCCCGGAGCTTGGCAAACTCTTCGGGCGAGAGCTTGGCCAGCTCCATGGCGCGTTTTTCTTCTTCGGTCGGCACGAGTTCGCGAAGGGGTTTTTTCGGATCGTCGCCGTCGTATTTGAGGCCTTCACGGATCCATGTCTGCAGATCGGCGAACCACTTGCGGGTAATCCGCGCCTGACCTTGCGGCATTCGCGGCAGTTCCCGGGCCCCGACCAGGCGGAACAGACGGCTGCCTTCGACGTTTCCGGGGATCAGCACGCGTCCGCTGTCTCCGCCGCGCATCAGCTTTTCGAAGGTTTCCATCGACAGGCCTCCCGCCGGATCCTTGCCGCTGTGGCACCGCAGGCAGATGTTCACCAGCGTGGGGGCAATGTCATTCACGAAGGATACCTTCTCGTTGCCGGTCGCCTTGGCGATCTGGATCGGCGGTTCCTCTTTTTTCTTCGTATCGCCCATCCCTTTGTTCTTGACGGCTTCGATCAACTGCGGCAAGGGCATCGCCTCGTTCGGGCCGTCGAACCGGGCCCCTTGCTGGATCCAAGCCGCGATGGTCTGCAGCTCGGCCGGCGCCAGCGGTGGTCCGGATTTGGGCATGCGGTTGGTGGGCGAGAGGAGCCGGGCGATGATCAGGCTGCGCTGGGGCAAACCGGGAATCAGCAGCGGGCCGGACTTGCCCCCCCGTTTCATGTCGGCATAGCTCAGCAACCGTAGTCCGCCGGAGGCGCGTTGTCCGTGACAGTTCAGGCAGCGGGCGGCCAGGATCGGCGCCACCTGTTTGCTGAAGCTGACTCCCGTCGCCGCCTTTTGGGTTTTGGAGCCGCCGTTTTTGCCGGTCTGCCGATCCAGCAGCATCCGTTGCCGCTGGATACCCTCGCGCAGGCGTTTGATGACCAGGCTGTCATCGGGAAGCTGGGTTTTCTGTTGCACGGCCTTCAGACGTTCTTCGGCTTCCTGCAGCAGCTTGGTCGCGTCTTCGGTTTTCCGACGTCGCACGGCGAGAGCCGCCTTGGAGATCAGACGACCGATCGCGGAGATTTCGCGGCGGTCCGCGGCCGTGACCGCCGCGTCTGCGGTGGCCGACGAACGCAAGGCCGGTTGCATGGCACTTGCAGCGATCAGAACAGCGAACAGTGGCACAAGACGACCGGGCCGGAATCGACGCGGAAGGATGTTCATGGTTGGCACCAGCGAAAGAATGCGACCGAAATTCCTCGTCAGTTCAAGCTCGCGCTGCGCGTCCGACCGGATCGACGCGGCAGGTGGGCGACGAGAGAGGCCCGCAGTGTCACCGCTGATCAATCGTCGCCTGTAAACGCGACACCGTCAATGCCACGGTGGTCGCAAAACGCCGAATGTCCGGGGCGCGATGGAGTGCGGCGTGCGAGTGTCCGTGGCGGCCGCTGACCGACCGCGGACGCCGGCGAGCGAACCACGCAGAGGAGCTGGTGGATCGCCCGGTCGGAACGCGCGAGACCTTACGCGTCGGCCAGACGGCGCAACTGCTCGACCACGAGCGTTCCCATCTGTTCCGTACCAACGGTCGGACCGCCGGCTGCAATATCGGGCGTGCGGTGGCCCTGCTGTAAAACGGCGTCCACCGCGCGCTCGACGGCCTCTGCTTCGGCCGGCAGGCCCAGGGAATGGCGCAGCAGCATGGCGGCTGCCAGGATCGTCGCCAGTGGATTCGCGATGCCCTTGCCTGCGATGTCCGGGGCCGAGCCGTGGATCGGTTCGTACAGTCCCGGGCCGCTGTCCCCCAGTGAGGCGGACGGGAGCAGTCCCAGCGACCCCGGTAGCATCGATGCTTCGTCCGTGAGGATGTCGCCGAACATGTTTCCGGTGACCACGACGTCGAAGTCCCGCGGCCGCGAGATCAGATACATCGCCATTGCATCGACGAGGATGTGTTCGAATTCCAATCCGGGGAATTCGCTTGTGAGGACCCGCTGTGCGGTGGCGCGCCACAGTCGCGACGTCTCCAGCACGTTGGCCTTGTCGACGGATGTCAGTTTGCCACGGCGTTCTGCGGCCGCGCGCGCGGCCAGTCGCACGATTCGTTCGACCTCCCGCTCCGAGTAGACCATTTCGTTGAATGCTTCCTCGCCGCCGTCCGCCGCCGTCCACCGGCCGGAACGCCCGAAATAGATGCCCCCGGTCAGCTCCCGCACGAACAGAATGTCCACACCCTCGATGCGTTCCCGCTTCAGCGGTGACGCGTCCAGCAGCACCGGATTGGGGCGGATCGGCCGGAGGTTCGCGAACAGCTTCAGTTCCTTCCGCAATCCCAGCAGCCCGGCCTCCGGCCGAGTCGTCGCATTGGGATCGTCCCATTTCGGTCCGCCCACCGCACCCAGCAGCACGGCGTCGGCC
>RFHO01000538.1 GCA_003696385.1 Planctomycetota bacterium
CGCCAGGCCCGTGCAATCGTCCCGCTTGATGAGGATCTGCGGTCCCCCCAGTGCGGCCGACAGCCGCGGCAGCGGTTCCAGCGGCGTGGGCAGGTGGGCCAGTTCCACCCGCGGCAACCGCTCTACGGCGTGCTGCAGAACGTCCACCTGTGACGTGTCGGGCTGGTGCATCGGTCTTCCTTTCCGCTTCGACGGACGCAAGCGTCCGGTATCGACGGTTCCTCATCGGTGCAGCGCGGCGCCACGGCCGGGCCGGTTGTGTCGTTTCGCTCGGCGTGGCCCGCGGGCAACCGACCGGCAGAAGTCGCACGATCCGGGCGATCGCTCTGTCCGGCACAGGCGGGGGCCGCCGATCCGGGAACGCCGCACATATTCCGCGACCGGTCACGGCCCTCTCCGGCGGACGGCCGTGCGAGCTATATCAGTCGCGTGAGCCCTTTCGATGCGACTGGTTGAAGCGGTCCCCGCGAGGGGCACATCGGGGAGCTTCGGTTCGGTCGCCGAGCCTGTCAAGCTGGGGGAACGACGATGGCAACCGTTCTGATTCTGCACCGATCCCGCGTGCAGCGCGTGGCGCTGGGAGGCGTGTTGCGTGACGGCCTGCAGTGGAACGTCGTTGTCGCCGCGGATCCGGCGGAGGCCGAGGAGTACCTGAATCACGTGCCCGTGGACCTGGTGCTGGCCGAGCCGGTGGAGGACGCCGCGGACGGATCGTGGTTCCGGACGTTTCGCACCCGCCGGCCGGACGTCCCACTGGTCGCGGTGGTGTCCAGCGACGACGGGCAGGCGGCGCTGGACGCGCTGGTCGACGGCGCGATCGCGGTGGTCGCCGACGATGCCCCCCCGGGCGAGCTGGCGCAGACGCTGCAACAGGTTCTGGCCGCGTGCAAGCACTATGCCCGCGTGCCGAGTCTGCTGGAGTGCATGACGCATTCGGAAACGGAGTTCGTCGTCCGCAACGACCGCCGGCTGTTGAAGGCACTGGTCGAACGACTGGTCGCCGGCGTGCGGCTGTTCGGTGTGTGTGACCCGGCCGACCTGACGCGGCTGGCCCTGGCGTTCGAAGAAGCTCTGACCAATGCCGCCGACCACGGTTGCCTGGAACTGGACAGTCGCCTGCGGCAGCTCGACGCCGGAGCCTATTTCGCGCTGGCCACCAGGCGGGAGCGGCAGCCCGAATATGCCGCCCGCAGGATTCGCGTTCGGGAAATCCTCTCGCGGGATGAAGTACGGGTCGTGATCCGTGACGAAGGGGCCGGTTTCGACGTGGCGGCCACGTTCCATCAGCTTGCCGAAACTTCCGGCGACGAACCGCGGGCCTACGGGCGCGGACTGGCGCTGATCAAGGCGATGATGGACGAGGTGCATTTCAACGAGTTGGGCAACGAAATCACGCTGGTGCTTCGACCGCGCCGCACCGAGCGCGACCGGTGGCTGATGGAGTGCTGGGACGAGCACATCGTCGAGGAAGAGACGGACGTGTCGCCGTTCGAACCGGTGGAATCGCCCAGCCGTCTGACCGGTCTGGATGCCGAGCTGGCGGAAGTGGCCGAGGCGAACGACGCCGCACGCCGGAACGTGCACAGTCCCCCACCGAAGGCCGCCGCATCGTCGGCGGGAAAATCGGGTCCGCCGCGTGACGGGGACCGCAAGCGCCGCCCCGGCGTGGAGACCTCGGGCGCGGCGCGATCCGGCTCGCCGAAGGCCGATGGCGGTGGCCGCGGCCCGGCGCTCCGCGCCGCCGATCTGGACGCCTTCCTCGATGGAGCGATCCGCGATCTGGAAGACTCGCTTTCGGACGTGCGGATCGATTGGGAGTCGTACGCCCGCACGGCCACGGCCACGGCGTCGCGGCAAGGAGCAACGTCGCGCCAGGCGGAACGCGATACGCGTTCCATGGCGTGTGCGGAACAGGACACGGTGGTACAACCGCCCGGTTCCGTGCCGGCGGTGGAGAGCGACACGGGCTACTCGGCCGAAAACTTCTGGCAGTGATCCGGGATCACCCGTCGCGCCCGGTTTTTGCGTGGCCGTCGCGCGGCCGGCGGTCGAGGCGGGCCCCAGGACGCCACACGGTGCTCGCAACACGCCGCCGTCGTGCCAGCGTGTCCGCGGTCGCCGAAGGAGTGCTCATGGAGTGATCTCGTTCCAGCGGTGCGCTTCGGCGAAAAGCGACAGATGACCGACGTTCGTGGTGGCGATGAGGGTGCGTCCGGACGCCTGGTTGTCGGCGGCGAATGTCAGCACCTGGGCGGTCAGGATCATGTCTGCGTCGAGCGCCTTGTCGTCTGCCGTCGGACGGCCGCTGTTGCGTGCCTTGGCCCACAGTTCGGCCGCCCGGAGCATTGCGGTTGTCGTGATCGGAACGTAGTGCAATGCGTTTTTGAGCGCGTCCAGCCGCGCTCGTGCCGCAGCCCATTTTTCGTAGCCCGATGCTCTTTTGAACTCGAGACGCAGCAATTCCCGCCGCAGTTCGTAGTCACAGATTTCTGCCACGCAGGCCCGATGTCCGGCCCGCAGGAGCTGCTCCAGCCAACGGTTGCATGCCTCGGCCTCTTCGTTTGCTTGCGGGTTGGTGACCAGGCCGAGGATGCCGGTGTCGAGAAAACAGTCCATCACGGAAAGAGCTTGCGAGTCGACGGACGGTCCTGGTCGAGGAGTTGCCGCAGGCATTCCAACGTCTGTTTCTGGTTCTCCGCGTCGGGCTGTTCCCGCCACCTGCGGAGCAGTTCGATGGCGGCGTCGCTGCCGGGACGTCGCAACGCCGCGTCGCGTCCTTCGTGCGTCGCTTCGGTCGCACCCCGATCCGGGCTCGCGGGACCCGTTGCGTCGTCCGCCCGAGGGCTGTCGCCGGCACGACGGCCAGGTGGCCGGCCCCCTGGTGGCCGGTGTCGCTCCCGCGCGCCGTTGCTGCCGGGTTCCGGGCTGCACATGCTCGGACACGGGGACGGCACGCCGCCGGCCACCTCGAGGATCAGGTTCGCTCCCACGCCGGCAACGGCGAACCCTGTGTATGC
>RFHO01000539.1 GCA_003696385.1 Planctomycetota bacterium
AAGTTGAGCTTGTGGGCGTCAGGGCGTCATCGGAGCGACCAGTGCGGCGGCCAGAACGGTCAGCAGTCCGACGACTCCCATCAGCGCCGTCATCGGAGTGACGAATCGCAGCGCTTCCGCTTCCGTCATCCCACTCATCCGGGCGATCACCCAGAAGCCGCTGTCGTTCATCCAAGCGACGGGCTTGGAGCCACAGCCGATGGCCAACGCCAGATACACCGGGTGAAAGGGCAGTCCCGCAGCGGCGATTCCGGAGAGCACGCCCACTGCGGTGATCATTGCCACCGTGGCCGAACCCTGCGCGGTGCGGACCGCGGTGGTGATGAGGAACGCGGAAACGATCAGCGCGGCCGGCGAGGTGTTGGGCAGTCGTTCGAACAGGCCGGCGACGTCGGTCTGTTTCAGCACGGTGCCGAAGGCGCCGCCGGCGGCGGTGATCAGGATGATGACTCCGCCGCTGGCCAGTGCTGCCTGCACGCGCCCGGCCAGCTCGCCGAAGTGGCCGCTGGTCTGCCGCAGCAGCACGGCCAGTGCGATCGCCGCAGCGATCGCCAGCGCGATGTTCTTGTCGCCGAGGTTCGTGCAGACCCACACCAGCCACTCGGGCAGGCCGGTCGAAAACGTTCGCACCACCGTCCCACCGCCGATCAGGACCACCGGCAGGACGATCGGCATCAGTGACCAACCGAGTGACGGCAGACTGCTTTCGTCCCGCTCGGTCAGACGCCGCAGGTCCTCGGCCGTGAATTCCGGCGACTCCCGCAAGGGCAGTTCCCACCAGCGATTGACCATCTGTGCATGCCCGTAGCCGTACAGGCTGCACACCAGGCCCACCAGGCTCCCGGCGATGATCATCGTCCCGATGTCCACACCCAGTTGTTCGGCGACGAACAACGGACCCGGTGTCGGGGGCACCAGCGAATGGGCCATCGTCGCGCCGCAGACGATCGACAGCACGTACAGCAGGTAATTCCTTCGCAGCCGCACGTACAGCGCCTTTCCCAGCGGGATCATCAGATAGAACACCGTGTCGAAGAACACGGGGATCCCCAGCAGAAAGCCGCTGCCCAGAAACGCCAGCGGTGCGCCGCGTTCGCCGGTCAGCTTCAGCGCGCTGCGAACAATCCGGTCGGCGGCTCCGCTGTCCAGCAGGCATTTGCCGATGATCGCGGCCATCGCAATCAGGATGCCGATCTTGCCGCACGTGCTGCCGAAACCTTCCGCCACGCGGCTGCCGATCGAGCGGGAGGCGGCCATTCGGGCGGCACGGTATGCGGCCTGCGTCAGCAGATACACGTCTTGGCGCTCCGGCGGCCGCCGGACCGCATCCGGTGCGTGCTGCAGCGGTGCGGCAACTGCGAAGCGGGCCGCGCCTTCGGCCGCGGGCCGGCCGTCGGTGTCGGTCAGTTCCGTCACCGTATAGCGGGCGATCGGCTCCAGACCGCCGCCGTCGTCGGGCGCGAGCAACACCAGCGGTGTACCTTGCGTCAGCTCGTCGCCGGAGCGCAGCCGAATACGGACTCCCTCGAGCCGTGTTGTGCCGATTGGCTGCCTGGTCCTTCCCGCCGGGCTGCCGACGACGGCGAGAGCGCGACTCTTGACTTCGTATCGCAACCGCGTGGAATGTGGCGTCAGCGCGGCGACGGCCAGGGCGGCCAGTGTCAGCGCCAGAAAGGCGTGCAGCCGCAGCCACAACACTCCACCGACCACGACCGTCACGCCCAAGGCCAGGATGCCCACGGTCTGCCATGGTTCGCTGATCATTGGTCGCTGTCTCCCACAGAGTGTATCCTGCGGCTGCGGCGGATGTGTCAGGCGGGGGGCGACGCTCGGTGTGGCCCGCGGACCTCGGTGATATGTCCGCGCGGTGCTGGACTATAGTGCTGGGGACCGAACGGAGGAACTCATGCGAACGCGGCGAACGACGGCTCTGCTGGCGGTGGGGACGATGCTTGTCGTGGGGGCAATGACGGACGGCCGTCCCGCGGTGGCGGGCGACTGGCCGCAATTCCGAGGACCGGGAACACGCAGTACGGCCGAGGACGTGCGGCTGCCGACAAGCTGGGACGCGGGACGCAATGTCGCCTGGATTGCCGACCTTCCCGGTCGCGGCCTGTCCGGTCCGATCGTTTCAGGCGGGCGCGTCTTCGTCACCGCCTGCACGGGGTTTCGACAGGACGTGCTGCATACGCTTTGTTTCGACGCCGCGAGCGGCGAGAAGCTGTGGGAGCGTCGCATTTGGGCGACCGGCAACACGATGTGCCATCCGAAGACCTGCATGGCCGCCCCCACGCCGGCGACGGACGGCCGGCGCGTGGTGGCGTTCTACTCGTGCAACGATCTGGTGTGCTACGACATTGACGGCAACTTCCTGTGGCATCGGGGGCTCAATCGAGACTACCCGAATGCCAGCAACAGTCTGGGTATGGCGTCGTCGCCGGTGATCGTGGGCGAAACGGTGATCGTGCAGGTCGAGGCCGACGCGGATGCGTTTGCGGCCGGGATCGACGTCCTGACGGGCGAAACCCGTTGGCGGATCGACCGCCCACGGCGGGCGTCCTGGACGTCGCCCACGCTGCTGGACGTGCCGGGCCGCAAGGAGCCCGTGGTTCTGCTGCAGGGATCGAAGGGCGTCCAGGCCGTCGATCCGCGGACGGGCGATACCTTGGCCGAATACACCGACGGTGCGTCCACCATTCCCAGCGCGGCGGTCGACGGGCGGCGGGTCTATGTGCCCTCGCACGGGATCACCGCTTTGATCCTCGATCCCCGAGGACGGACGTTCGAGATCGCCTGGCGGGACAACCGCCTGGCGCCCAGCACGCCCAGCCCGATCGTCTATCGCGACCGTTTGTACGTGGTCAATCGCGTCGGCGTTCTGACCTGCGCCTCGACCACGACCGGTGAACCGCTGTGGCGACTGCGTCTGAAGGCTCCGTTCACCGCCACTCCCGTCGCCGCGGATGGCCGGCTGTACTTCTTCAACGAAAACGGGCTGGGGCAGGTCGTGGAGGTCGGAGAATCCGGCAGCATCGTCGGGCAGGGCGATCTGGGCGAGACGATCCTGGGAACGCCGGCCATCGGCGCCGGCGGGCTGTTCGTCCGCAGCGACCGGCATCTGTGGAAAATCGTCATCACCGAGCCGCCGGCGGCCGGGCGTTGACCGATGAGTGCGTCGTTCCGGGAAGCGGCTGTGTCGGCCGGTCAGGTCCGTCGGGCGTATGAGGTCGTCCGCGCCGCGCTGTTGGCCGAAATCGGTCCGGACGGTCACTGGACGGGAGAACTGTCCAGCTCGGCGCTCTCGACGGCCACCGCGGTGATGGCCTTCACACAGTGTCGCCGGTTCGCCCGGCAACCGGAACGGTTTGCCGCCGAGTACCCGATGCTGGAGAGGCTGACCGAGGGTGGTTTGCGGTGGCTGGCGGAGCACCAGAACCCGGACGGCGGCTGGGGGGACACCGTCCTGAGTCTGAGCAACATTTCGACGACGATGCTCGGTCACGCGGTGTTCCATGCGGCGGGCGCTGCGGACCGGTTTTCGGCCACTGTGGATGCGGCGGCCCGCTATATCGAACGCGCCGGCGGCGTCTCGGCGGTTCTGGCGAGATACGGACGCGATCGCACGTTCTCGATCCCGATCCTTACGCACTGCGCCTTGGCGGGAACGGTGGATTGGCGTCACGTGCTGCCGTTGCCGTTCGAGCTGGCCTGCCTGCCGGCACGATTCTACAAGACCGTACGGCTGCCGGTCGTCAGCTACGCCTTGCCCGCGCTGATCGCCATCGGCCAGGTCGTCCATCGCCATCGTCCGACCCCGTTCCTTCCGCTGCGGTGGCTCAGGAACGCGGCGATCGAACCCTCGCTGCGGATTCTGGAGCGGATTCAGCCGCCCAACGGCGGTTTTCTGGAGGCGACGCCGCTGACCAGTTTCGTCACCATGTCCCTGGCGGCCTGCGGACGGGTCGAGCACCCCGTGGTGCAGCGGGGATTGGCGTTCCTGGTGGCATCGGTCCGTTCCGACGGCAGTTGGCCGATCGATACGAATCTGGCGACGTGGGTGACGACGCTGGCGGTCAACGCGTTGGGTGAGGATCTGCCGCAAGCGCATTGCCGGCCGCTGCTCCACTGGCTGCTGGCGCAGCAGTACCGCCACGTGCACCCATATACGAATGCGGCACCGGGGGGTTGGGCGTGGACCGACCTGCCCGGGGGTGTGCCGGATGCCGACGACACGCCGGGAGCCATTCTCGCGGTGATCGAACTGGCGGAGCGGCTTGTGCGCGGCGGCGACGCCGACGCGGCCGGCGAAGTGCACGCCGCGCGCAATGCCGTTCGTGACGGCATACGGTGGCTGCTGGACCTGCAGAACCGTGACGGCGGATGGCCGACCTTCTGTCGTGGTTGGGGGCGGCTGCCTTTCGATCGCAGCGCAGCGGACCTGACGGCTCACGCGATCCGTGCCCTGCGCCGCTGGCGCGACTGGGACGGCGAGGCCGACACGCGATTGCGCAACCGGGCCGACCGGGCGGTGGAGCGTGGTTTCCGCTATCTGGCGCGTACGCAACGGCCCGATGGCTGTTGGTTGCCTTTGTGGTTCGGAAACCAGTATGCTGCGACCGAAGACAACCCCACCTATGGGACTGCGCGGGTGCTGATGGCGTATGCGGCGTGCGGTCGGTGGGATGATCCGGCCTGTCGCCGCGGCGTCATCGGGTTGCTGGGGCTGCAGAATGCCGGCGGTGGCTTCGGCGCCGGTCCGGACACGCCTGACAGCGTCGAAGAGACCGCGCTGGCCGTCGAAGCTCTGGCGACCGTCCGTAGCCGGAGTCCGGACCTGCAGCGCGCGGTGCAGTTCCTGATCGGGTGCGTGGAGGACGGACGGTTCCGCCATCCGGCGCCGATCGGGTTTTATTTTGCCAAGTTGTGGTACTTTGAACGGCTTTACCCGTTGATTTTCTCCGCAGCGGCCTTGCGCCGTGCCGCGCTACTGGCCGATAACGGATGATGCGGTCACCGCGCGCGGCGTCCGGGAGCTGCGGGGACGTGGTGTGGAGCCGGTCGGCCGCCCCTGCCCGGCCGACGTGCCGGTGGCGGGGTGAAACCGGCGAGTCGAATTCTTCGAGGAAGCTTCCGTGAACATGACTCCCCAGGATTCTGCCGCGGACCTGGTCGCTTCGGCCGTTTCCGTTCCCACCGATGACGTCGAAGCGGTCACCGCAGGCGCGGAGGAATCGACCGACGTGGAGACGCCGGCGGCGGAGTCGGGCGAAGCACGGCCGCGGCGTCGCAGTACCAGCCATCTGAAGGTCGTTCCCGAGACGCTCGCGCTGCGGGAGCGGATCCGTCGGGCGGCCGAGACGTTCGCGGGGCAACTGGACAAGTCCGAACCGTTCACCCGCGCGCAGCTGGAGGCGTGGGGCCGGCAGCTGCTGGATCAACTCGAGCTGCCCGAAAAATACCTGGGTTTCACCTGCGTTCTGATCGGCAACTACTTCTGGAAGCAGCAATTCCTGGCTGTTCCCTTCGAACGGCGGATGCTGTTGCTGCCGCACTGCCTGAAGCACGCCGAGGGGTGTCCGGCGGAATACGACGAGTTCGGTCTGGACTGCGAAAAGTGCGGTGCCTGCTCGATCGCCGACTACAAGGTCCGCGCCGAACAGCTCGGCTACAAGGTGCTGGTGGCGGAAGGGTCACCGATCGTCCTGAAAATCATCGTCAGCGGCTACGTGGACGGAATCCTTGGCGTGGCCTGTCTGAACGTGCTGGAAAAGGCGATCGACAAGGTCCTGCTGGCGAGCGTGCCGTCGTTCGCCGTCCCGCTGCATTCCGGCGACTGCCTGAATACTTCGCTCGACGAAAGCTGGGTGTGGGAGGTGCTCGACAAGTACGAGCCGCAGCCGGAGGAAAAGACCAACAGTTTCCTGCCGGTGCTGCGACGGGCCAATGCCCTGTTCGACGAGCATTTCGATCGGCTGTTGCCGCGGATTCGCAGCCGCGCCGACCACGGCCGCGGTACGCCGATCGCCCAGACCGAAGAGATCGCCTACGACTGGCTGGCCAACGGCGGCAAGCGTTTCCGTCCGTTCATCACGTTGGCCGCCTACGAAGCCATGACCGCCCGCGGGGACGATGTTTCCGGCAGGGGTGGTGCGCGTTCCGACGAACCGGCCGCCGGACACGATACCGCACGGGCCGTCGGGGACGGACTTCCCTATCCCGAAGCGGTCTGTCGTGTGGCGATGGCCATCGAGGCGTTTCACAAGGCTTCGCTGGTCCACGACGACATCGAGGACGACGACCTGTACCGTTACGGCCGCAAGACGCTGCATCGACAGTACGACGTGGGCACGGCGATCAACGTGGGGGACTACCTGATCGGCGTCGGCTACCGACTGGTGAACGCGGCCCGGGGCTTCGCGGACCCGTCGGCCGTGTGCGACATCCTCGACCGCATGGCCTCGGCGCACATCAAGCTGTGTGACGGCCAGGGCGCCGAAATGGCGTGGCAGTCCCGGCCGTCCCTGGAGTTTTCCCCGCTCGATGCATTGCAGATCTACGCCTTGAAGACGTCGCCGGCGTTCGAAGCGGCTCTGTACGCTGGCGTGCGACTGGCCGGCGACGTGAAGCCGTATGAGGAAACGATCAGCCAGTTCTGCCGTCATCTGGGCGTCGGCTTCCAGATTCTGAATGATCTGAAGGACTGGCGCGGCGACGCCAACAACAAGCTGGTCGCCGGGCAGGACGCCATAGCACTGCGCCCCACACTTCTTCTCGCACTGGCCATTCAGTCCGCGGATGACCGGCAGCGAACGCAGTTGCAGGAATTGATCGGTACTTCGGAGGTCCCGCCGCAGCAGCGTCTGCAGCGACTGCGGACGCTGTTCACCGAGTGTGGGGCCTTCGAGAAGGCGGAGGCGCTGGTGCAGAAATCGCGTCAGCGGGCCGAGCAGCTTGCGGACGATGTCGAACCGGAGGAATTCCGTCGTCTGCTGTACTTTCTGGTGGACACCGTCCTCGCGCCGGAAGACGCCCCGGCCGATTCTGCGCCGCCGGCCCCGATCGTCCCGCTCAGTATGCCGGTCGGCGTACCGCGTTAGTGCGGCGGTCGTGTGGCGGAAGGCGGGCGTCCCCCGTCGGCTGTGCCATCCGCCGTTCCGTCCCGGCGATCGACTGCCGAGTGAATCACAATGGTCTGTCCGGTGGAGCGCAACGGACGGAGCCCATCTGCCGAAACGCCAGCGACATAAACGGGAGACCTGTCATGGCCGATCACGCAGCCGACGCGATTGAAAACGTCCTGCACGAGTCACGTGTCTTTCCGCCTCCGGCGGACTTCGCCGCCCGGGCCAACGTCCGCAGTCTGGATGAGTACGAGCAGATGTGGCAACGGGCCAAGGATGACCCGGAAGGATTCTGGGGCGAACTCGCCGCGAAGCTGGACTGGTTCCAGCCGTTCGAAAAGGTGCTCAGCGGCGGCTTTCCGGACGTGAAGTGGTTCGAGGGCGGCAAGCTCAACGCCTGCTACAACTGCGTCGACCGGCATCTGTCCACATGGCGCAAGAACAAGGCGGCCATCATCTGGGAAGGCGAACCGGGCGACTCCCGCGTGCTCCGCTATCAGGATCTGCATCGTGAAGTGTGCAAGTTCGCCAACGTGCTGAAGGAACTGGGCGTCGGCAAGGGTGATCGGGTGACGATCTACATGCCGATGATTCCCGAGCTGGCGATTGCCGTGCTGGCCTGTGCGCGGATCGGTGCGGTCCATTCAGTCGTCTTCGGCGGGTTCAGTGCCGACGCCGTGGCCGAACGCAACAACGACGCCCAGTCCAAACTGATCATTACGGCCGATGCCGGCTGGCGCCGCGGCAAGGAAGTGCCGCTGAAGGACGCCGTCGACGAAAGCCTTGAAAAGTCTCCCACCGTCGAAAAGGTGATCGTCGTCGAACGCACCGGTCGCGACGTGCAGATGGTGCAGGACCGCGACTACTGGTGGCACGAGCTGATGGAGCACGCTTCCGCCGAGTGCGAACCGGAGGTCATGGATGCCGAGGATCCCCTGTTCATTCTCTATACGTCCGGAAGCACCGGACATCCCAAGGGCGTGCTGCACACCACCGCCGGATACCTGCTGGGAACGATGATGACGTCCTATTGGGTCTTCGACCTCAAGGACGACGACACGTACTGGTGCACCGCCGACATCGGCTGGATCACCGGCCACAGCTACATCGTCTATGGGCCGCTGGCCAACGGGGCCACCACGCTCATGTACGAAGGCGCCCCGAACTGGCCGCACGAAGGCCGCTTCTGGGAAATCGTCGAAAAGTACCGCGTCAACATTTTCTACACCGCACCCACCGCGATCCGGGCATTCATCAAGTGGGGAGAGGAATGGCCCGAACGCTACGATCTGTCCAGCCTGCGGCTGCTGGGTACGGTGGGCGAGCCGATCAATCCGGAAGCGTGGATGTGGTACCACCGCGTGATCGGCAAGGAGCGGTGCCCCATCGTGGACACGTGGTGGCAAACCGAGACCGGTGCGATCATGATCAGCCCGCTGCCGGGCGTCACTCCGACCAAGCCGGGAAGCTGCACCAGGCCGCTGCCCGGAGTCGTTCCCGACGTGGTGTCCAAGGAAGGGACCAGCCTGCCGGCCAATGCCGGGGGTTATCTGGTCATCCGCCAGCCGTGGCCCTCGATGCTGCGGACGCTCTACGGCGACCACGAACGCTTCGTGAAGACGTACTTCAGCGAAGTCCCCGGAATGTACTTCGCCGGGGATGGTGCCCGCCGTGACGAGGACGGCTACTTCTGGATCATGGGCCGCGTGGACGATGTGTTGAACGTTTCCGGCCATCGTCTGAGCACCATGGAAATCGAAAGCGCCCTGGTTTCCCATCCTGCGGTGGCCGAGGCGGCGGTGGTCGGGTTCCCGCATGAAATCAAAGGGGAAGGCATCTGCTGTTTCGTGGTGCTGAAGGAGGGCGAGGGCGGCGATGAGCTGCGACAGCAGCTGAAGGAACACGTCCGCAAGCAGATCGGCGCGATCGCCACCCCGGATCAGATCCGCTTCGCCGTGGCCCTGCCCAAGACACGCAGCGGCAAGATCATGCGGCGGCTGCTTCGCGACATTGCCGCCGGACGCGAACAGGTCGGAGACACCACCACGCTGGAAGACTACTCGGTGCTGGCGAAGCTGCGCGAATCCAGCGAATGAGCCGGGCTGGGCGTCCACGGCGCGTCCGAGCGGTCCGCCCAGGCGGGCTGTGCCGCGAGCGGACCTCGGCCGACCGGGACATGCGAGGGAAACGCTGTGCCGCTCAGGCACCGTCCCGGTCGACGGCGTCTCCGTCGGGGATCACCCGGCCGTGCGGGTCATGGGCCGGTTGCTGCAGTTCCTCGTTCAACTGTTCGCTCAGGTCGGCGTCGATGAAGTGTTCCACCCGCTCGGCGGCATCGTGCAGGTGGTCGTCCGGCAACGGGAAGTGCCGGGACATGTAGCTTTCCCACAGTCGATGCGAACGCACGATGTGCCGTGCTTGGCGGCGTCCGCGATCGGTCAGGCGAAGCGTCCCGTCGCTGCCGACCACCAGACCCGCCTGACGCAGTTGCCAGCGGGCCAGAGCCTGCAGAAACCGTCCGGAAAGGGGGGCTGTGCGGTGTTTTGCGGCGGAGACCGGAGTTGCTCCCCGTTCTTCCAGCCGATACAGCCACCCCAGCAGGTCTTCACGAGCGATCCGCAGCGCCAGCCGCCAATGATCGAGCACCCGGCTGACGAGACCGTCCTGCGGAGCGGTGAGCACGGCAACGAAAAAGAACAGCCCGGCCGCCACGGCCATCATGCCCGCCGTACTCGCATCCTGAACCTCCGAAAAACCCAGCCGACCGAATACCACGGCCGGGACGCTGATCGCCAGAGCATGTCCGACCGCCGCACTCAGCGCAGCGAGGGTCACGCTGAGCATCAGCATGGCCGGAAGCCGGCGGGTCAGCAGGAACGCGGTGGCGGGGGGGACGATGAGCATCGCGATCACCAGAATGCTGCCCACGCTTTCGAACGCCGAGACCACCGTGGCCGCCGTCACCGTCATCACGCCGTAGTGCATCACCCGGGATGAAATGCCCAAC
>RFHO01000540.1 GCA_003696385.1 Planctomycetota bacterium
CGATGCCGCTGCTGGGTCGTTGTCGGCGGTTCAATCCCGATAGGTTTTGGTGAGTTCTTCGACGAGCAGCGGTTCCTGGATGGAGTCGCTGGTCAGGCGGACACGGAAGCGCTGGTCGCCGGCGTCCGTGGGCCGGATGCGCACGCGGAACGTGGCCGTCTGTTTCGGCGCCAGCTTGGCGAGCGGCTTGAAGACGATGATCCCGTTTTCGGCCACGTGGCCGGACGGGCCTTCCGCGTCGATCAGTTGGACACCGGCCGGCAGTTCGCAGGCCAGGCCGACGTTGGTGGCCGCCTTGGATCCTTCATTACGGACACGAACCTGGTAGGCCGTTTCCGCACCGACTTCCACCGGGTCGTCGAGGTCGACCACTTCCATGATCAGCGAGGCGGTTCCGTCGATGCGGGTGACCGTCTCGGCCTGCGCGGAGATACCGTGTTCGGAAGCCGCGCGCACACGGTGCACGAATTCGCCGAGCTGTGCAGCGGCGAGTTTCAGGTGCACGGTCGCGGTCTGGTTCGGTTCCAGCCGGCCGAGGAACCAGTGCACGGTGTGTTCTGACGCGTCGAAGTGAGCGCCGCGGTCCGCGGAGATGAAGCGGAAGCCCTTGGGAATCTGATACACGGCCTGGACGTTGTTGCTCGGCGCTTCACCGTGGTTGTGGATCGTGACGGTGTAATCCGCGGTCCGGCCGAGGTAACGGATCCCCGGGCCTTTGACCGCCAGTTGCAGTTGCGGAGCAATCACCGTCACGGTGACGCGTTCGGCCTGCTTCAGGCCACCATCGGCGGTGGCGATCAGATCGAGCGTCTGCGTCCCGCCGCTGACGGCCACCAGTGAGAGGCGGACCGTTCGCGTTTCACCCGGATTGAGCGTTCCCAGTTCCAGCGCGAGACGTTTGCCGCGGGGGTGTTCCAGTCCGTCGGGGATGCGGACTTCGAGCGTGACGTTCTCCGCTGCTCCGGTTCCGGGGTTGCCGATGATCGCGACCTGCGACGCCGGGTCGCCCATCATCACGTTCTGCGGACCGCGGACTGCCAGCTTGAGCATCGGTTCGCGGACGGTGAATTCGGAAGCGGCGGCGGCCGAATAGCGCACGGTCGCGGTGGGTTTCAGGTGGCCGCGTTCGCTGGGAATCAGCGTGATCTGAAACGACTTCTCTTCTCCGGCCGCAAGGGTTTCGAGCTTCCACAACAGCCGGTCGGTGGCCGCGTCGGGCTTGGGGGTGGCGTCGGTCAGACGTACGGAGATGGGGAAGAAGGCCTGGATCTCGACGTCGTGTGCGTCGCCTTGGCCGGAGTTCCTGACTCGCAGGTTCAGGATCGCCTGCTGGCCGACGTTGATGTTGCTGCCGGCTTGCCAGTTGAGCGTGATGTGCGGCTGGCGGCCACTGGTGCCGGCAGGCAGAGCGTGTGCGCCGGCCGCATCGATCGAGACGGGATCAACGGCGTCCTCCGCGGTCGGGGACGCCGCGATGTCCGGAACCGGAGTGAAGGACACATTAGGCCGTCGGACCTGTGGCGCAGCCTCCGCGGACTGCTGGTCGGCAGCGCTGTCCAGCAGCAGCGTCGGCGGTTCTTCGGACAGTGCCGGAGCACCGTCCAGCTCGGGTGGTCCGCTTGTGGGCAAGCCGCGCTGGATCGCAGCGGCTTCCGGTTCCGCTTCTGCGGCCGCCGGAGTCACGGTTTCGGCGGTCACCGCAGGAGTCTGGAAGTGCGCCGGTTGCACGCCGCCAGCGGAGGGCTGCGGCGCGAAAGGATCGGCGGAAGAAGCCGCGTGGTTTGTCGCAGAGGTGGGCGTTGGTTGCGAATCGCCCGTGCCCGGTCGGGCAACGAACGGCTCGCTGACCGACTCGGGGCCTCGAGCTGTGGGGACCGGCGGAGGCGAAAACGACGCCGGTCCGGTAGGAGCATCCTGCGCAGGGACGTCGCGACGAGGCCCCGTCCGCAGTGATGGCGGAAGCGGACGCGCTGCCGTCAGTTCTCCGGACACCGGTGTCTCGGAAGGCATCTCGGTTGGGCTGCGCACCTCGCTGCCGCTGGAAGGAAACAGTATGTGGCGGTCGACCGCGTTGTGGTCGGCGTCTCGGGGTTCGACGGCCGCGGACCGCGTATAGCGGTGCCGGGCGGTGCCCGCAGCACGTGGCGCACCGTATTGCCAGGAAACGCGACCGGAGGGCTTCGCGTCGTCACGATGAAGTGCCGAACGGACGCGGAACGGCGTCTTGAGAAATCCCGATTCTCGGTGCTCGCTCGCCGGGTCAGTTGTGTGCGAGTCGGTCTGTCGGGATGCGTCCTGTGCGACGCCGACGGCGTAAAACCCTGCCGCCGTCACCAGAATCGCTGCCAGCCAAAACGCCCAACGCATCGGTGCGCTCCTTCCTTTTGCCCCACGTGCAAGACGCCGGTGCCGCGCATGCGCCGCCGCACGGCGGTCGACTGTGTTCGTTTTTTTCGGATGCGCGATGCGTTCGGGTTGAGCGGATTCGGCGACGCGGGAAGAGATTTCCGGAAATGTCAACCTGGCGGACTGGGTAGCATTGGGGGGCTGGGCCAGGACGAGCGGTTGCGGCGAACGAACGATTGCACCGGGCCGGTCCGCGGACGGTCAGACGATCCACTCCACGGGCATACGTCGACCTTCGGATCGGCGACGTAGGCGCGGGCAGCACGATGGAGCC
>RFHO01000541.1 GCA_003696385.1 Planctomycetota bacterium
GTCGGCTCGGGATTCTGGATGTCCTGGCGGATGCGTTCGGCGATGGGAGCCGCCAAGCCAAATTCGCGGAAGACGCGGACGGCGTAGAACCATTCCGGCAGTCGCAACAGTGGCCGGAGGTCTACGATCGGCTTGGACGCATTACCCGTGGAGGCTTCGATCATCCCGTAGTAGGCTCCGCGCAGACGGACATTGCGCAGTGATGTCAGGTACAGGGCGAGTGCGTAGAGGATGAACGGAAAGTGCCGCAGGCCGTGTGTGACGTCGAGGGTCAGCTCGCACCCGGCCGGCACTTGGGCGGCGACGCTTTCGACGATCTGCCGCAGTTCGTAGCCGTCGATGCCACTGGGGACCTGAACGCAGTCGACGGTGATGTCGGGAAACTGCGACTGCATGCTCTCCGAGAAGTCGGGCCAGGCGGTCGTCCGTGCACCCTCGGTGACGATCGTCAGAACGCGCGTCGGCCGCTGTTCCTCTGGCAGAAGCTCGATCAGTGCCACTGGAGCGAAACGGGCGGCAGCGGTTCGGCCGGCCCGGGCGTAGGTGGATTCGCGCGCTTGCGTGCCCAGAGCGGTGAGAAGGATGTGTTCGGGGGTGTCTGCGGAGCGGGCGGGCGGATCGTTGTGCATCGAGGCTTGCCGGTTCAATGTTGACAGTCGTGAATGCTCGTGCGCAGCGGTGGGGCGGGAATGCTCGGTGCTGCGCACCAACGCGAGGTATTTCGGGAACGTATGGCCATCACGGACGCGAATCATCCGCAATGGTGTCGGTTCGGATGTGGTACGCCGGACGGGGCAAGAATCTGACAGACACCGATAGGAATTACAACCCAACGGCGGAAACTCCGTTCGCTGGTCCGAGGATATCCGCTCCCGCGGTCGCAGCAAGGTGCACGCCGGCGGCGTGTTTTCGCAAACGCCGTCGGGTCGTTCGAGCGTTGCCGGCATCGGCGGCTGGTGCGGAACGAAGCGGTCGTAACGGAGCCGATTGCCGGAGTGGTGGCTCGGAGGGTGGATCCCGGCGAACTCGTTGTCTGTGCGCGTCCGAACGGGATAAAAAGCGGTTGTGTGCCGACCGGCGGAGTGACCGGTCCGATGAGGACGTGCGGTGGCAACTCTTGGATGGTCACCGAGGGTGAGGGCCGTTGACGGGGACGATTCGATCGGGTCGACGAGTGGGATAGCAATCATGCCGGGACGAAACGCCGACGGGCGGCTGCGGGGCATTTTCACCCCAAACCTGGTGCCCCTGGATGAGCGGGGAGAGATCAATGAAGGCGAATTGCGCCGGTACACGGACTGGCTGATCGAGCGCGGCGTGCATGGGCTGTATCCGAACGGGTCGACGGGCGAGTTCACCCGGTTCACGGCGGAAGAGCGGCGGCGGATCGTGGAGATCATCGCGGACCAGGCGGCTGGTCGCGTGCCGATTCTTGCCGGGGCGGCTGAAGCCAACGTGCGGGAGACGTTGCGGGCGTGCGAGCACTATGCGGGGTTGGGGATCCGCGCGGTGGCGATCGTCGCGCCGTTCTATTACAAGCTCGGGCCCGAATCCGTGTATGCCTACTTTCGCGAGATCGGGCGGAACACGCCGATCGACGTGACACTGTACAACATTCCCATGTTCGCCAGTCCGATCGATGTGCCGACGGTACGGCGGCTGGCCGACGAGTGTGAACGGATCGTTGCCATCAAGGACTCTTCCGGTGATCTGCCACACATGATCCGGATGATTCAGGCTGTTCGTCCAAACCGACCGGACTTTGCGTTTCTCACCGGATGGGACGCGGCACTGATGCCGATGCTGTTGATCGGCTGCGATGGCGGTACCAATGCCAGTTCGGGCGTGGTGCCGGAGCTGACGCGCAAGCTGTACGATCTGACGCTGGCGGGGGAACTGGATGCCGCACGACGTTTGCAGTATGACCTGGTGACGTTGTTCGACACGATGCTGTATCAGGCGGAGTTTCCCGAGGGGTTCCGTGCTGCCGTTCAGCTGCGCGGTTTCGACATGGGCCGCGGTCGGCAGCCGCTGAGCCCCAAACAGCAGGTCGATCTGAGCCTGTTGAGGCGTGTTCTGCAGTGTCTGTTGGCGGAACACGGTTTTGCGGACGAGCCGGTCGGGGGGTGTCCGGCGGACACCTTGCCCGTGGATCGCGAGGAGCTGGCCACGATCGTGGCCACGGTGTTGGACGCATTGCAGCGCCGTGGTCTTCTGCAGCTGTGAGGCCGGTTGCGGGGGCTGGGCGTGCTTTGCACTGAAGACGGGTGTACGGCGACTGTGTGCGGCGTCACGTTGCCGGCGGTCGTCGATCGCGGGTGGTGTGCGGTGGGTGGCCGCCGGGGCGGTTGACAGTTTTCCGTTGGGCGACAACAATCTTTCGCGCCGTCGAGCGAGGCGGCGTAAAGGGTTGGACGATTAGCTCAGTTTGGTTAGAGCGCCACGTTGACATCGTGGAGGTCACTGGTTCGAGTCCAGTATCGTCCACTGTTGCCGATTGAATGGTGCAGCCTCCGCCGGTGGCGGGGGCTTTTTTTGTGCGCCGGCGGATCGGCCGTGGGCGGAGGTGTGGCGTTCCGGGAGTGGATGCGGTGGTTGGTCCTGCGGTGTGCATTCCCGCGGCCGTAGGCGATTTGCAGATTGTGCCGGACGGTCTTGAGAAAACCGGGGCCGCTGCGGTGCGATTTGCTCGAATCGGTGCGCAACGTAGCGATCAAGAGTTCTGGCGGATCTGGAAAGCCTGTACGGCCCGTTTGGGGACAAGAGAGGCAAGTTGACGCGTCTTTTCGGCCGGGGATTGCAACGCTTCGGGGAGCCGAACGGGGGGTTCGTCCGGCAGAGTGGCCGACGATCGGGAAGCCGCCGTTGACACGTCTCGGAAGCGCCAGTAGATTCCAGAGCCCAATGCACGGATGTGACAAAACTCGTTGCAACGTCGGAACTTGTGACGTTGTAGCGGTTGGGCGGTCAGGGAGGTCCGCAGTGAGTTTGACGGACGGAGGAGCGCGTCCGAATCTGCTTTGGAAACGGTTTGGTCGCGCCGCGGCAACACGGACGGTTGCCGGCATGGAGCGTTCGGCGGCGGACGTCCGAAAGGCTGCCCGCGCGCCGGGTGGTCGGCTGGACGCGCTGGCTGTGGCCATGGTGATCGCACTGGTGAACGGGTGCCTGTATCCGGCGACCGTACCACCGGCGCGGATCGGTGGCGTGCGTGCGATGCCGGTGCCGGCGGAAGGCGCGGCCCCCTCGCGGCCCGTTCGTGGGTCGGCGGCCTTCGACCCGGCGTGGGAGCCGGAGTCTCCCCCGCGGCAGTGGAAATACATCGTCATTCATCACACGGCGGCGAACGCCGGCAGCGTGGAGAGCATCGACCGTGCCCATCGCCAGCGCAAGGACTCCGCGGGCAACAACTGGCTGGGAATCGGTTACCACTTCGTCATCGGCAACGGCAACGGGATGGGCGACGGAGCGATCGAGCCGACGTTTCGGTGGAAGAAGCAGATGCAGGGCGCCCATGCGGGAGTGAAAGAGTACAACGAGCGGGGCATCGGAGTCGCCCTGATCGGGAATTTCGAGGAGCGGGATCCGACGCCGGCTCAACTGGAGGCTTTGCGGCGGCTTTTGGCGGCTTTGACACGACGGTACGGAATCGCGCCGGAGAACGTGATCGGCCACTCGGATATCAAGTCGACGGCGTGTCCGGGCTCCCGGTTTCCTTTGGAGCAGATCCGTCGCGAGCTGGAGGCGGCAGGGACGGACCGCTGAAGAAGTTTGATGGAGTCCTTCGGTGCGCGGATCGGCGAGGGGCTGGTCAGGCGTTTGGTCGGGGCCGAGTCGCGTCGGCTAGCCAAGGCCGGGGCGTCGGCGAAAGTCGGGGCGGTCTTTGGGGGCCGCGGTTAGCAAACATTCTGGGGGGCGGTGCCGCGAGCGGCTCGACGGGAGGAATCCCGCGGCACCGTGAAGGACACAACCGGGAGTGGACAGCTGATGTTCGACGTACCTGATGATCGCATGGGCTGGGGCGAGCGGTTCGCGCGCTTCGGTGCACGGTTTTTCGGCGATGCGGGCGATTCACCGGACGTCTGGTCGCTCGAATCGGCCGACGCCATGCAGGAACTGCTGCGGCGGTGCACGACCGATTCGCCAGCCGGAGCGGTCCGGCTCAGCGAGCGCACGACGATTTTCCTGCCGGAGAACTACGAGCCGGGATACGCGTATCCGATGATCGTGTGGGTCAGCGAGCACGGCCTGGAGCCGTTGCGGTTGCTGAACAACACACCTCTGGTGAGCACGCGGAACTACCTGGCCACGTGCGTGACGGTGGACCGTCCGGGTAGCGGGGCGAGTCCGCTGGACGAAGTTGCCGACCTGGCAGAGAGCGTCGAGAGCTCCGTCGCGGAAGTGACCGAGGAATACAACATTCATCCGCGGCGGATTCATCTGGTCGGCTTCGATGAAGCCGCGACGCTGTCGTTGGAACTGTTGCTGACGCGTGCGGAATGGTTTGCGGGGGCCTACCTGGTCGGGGCGTCGTTGCCGCGGGTGCGGATTCCTGTCGCACGATACCGGCACCTGCGTGGCAAACGGGTGGTGCTGGCGGTGCGGGATGCGCGGTGTGCCGGTGCCTCGAGCGAGCTGGCGCGACTGCTGCGCGCGGCCGGTATCGACGTGCAGACCGTATGCCATCCGACCCGCAACCGCGTCGCTCCCAAGATGTTGCAGCATATCAACCACTGGATCATGGAAGGGATCTGCTCCGGCGGCACGCGCCAATGAGGGGCGACGGATGCCTGATGCGGACGTTTTGCAACGACTGGGCATCGCCCTGTTGCTGGGGCTTCTGGTCGGGATTCAGCGAGAGCATGCCGCGTCACGTCTGGCGGGTCTGCGGACCGTGCCCTTGTTTACTCTGCTGGGCAGCCTGTGCGCGTGGGTGGACGGCCGCGCGGGGTTTGCGGGAGTGTGTACGGCAGCGGGTTTCGCCGGGCTGATCGGCGTGGTCGTGGTGGGCAAGATCCACAAGCTGCGGCAGCAGCCGGAAGAGGCTGGTTCGACGACCGACGCCGCTTTGCTGTTGATGTACGCCGTGGGCGTCGCGGCCATGGTGGGCCCGATCACCATCGCCGTGATCATCGGTGTGACCACGGCGATCCTGTTGCAGTTCAAGGGGGAATTGCACGGAATCGTCCGCCGGCTGGGCGACGAAGACCTGCGGGCGATCATGCAGTTTGCGCTGATCACGGGGATCATTCTGCCCGTGCTGCCGAACGAGAGCTACGGTCCGTTCGGCGTGTGGAATCCGTTCGAGATCTGGCTGATGGTCGTGCTGATCGTGGGGATCAGCCTGGCCGGCTACATCACGTACAAGTTCTTCGGTGATCGCGCGGGCGTGATCGTGGGCGGGCTTCTGGGGGGAGCCATCTCGAGCACGGCGACGACAGTCAGCTACGCGCGCCGTTCACATGCCGATGTCAATCGCGTGGGCAGCTATACGGCGATCATCCTGATCGCAACCGCGGTGGTCAACGTGCGGGTGTTGATCGAAGTGAGCGTGGTGGCGCCGACGTTTCTGCCGGCGGCGGCGGTCCCGCTGGCGGTACTGATGGTGGCGACGGGGCTGGCGGCGTGGGTTTCCCTGTTGCGGCAGCCCCGTGATTCGCTGCATGGCGAACGGCTTCCGCACCATTCGAATCCCACCGAGCTGAAGTCGGCGCTGGTTTTTGCCTTCCTTTACTCGGTGGTCACGTTCGCTCTGGAGCTGGCGCGGTCGCGTCTGGGCGAGTCGGCGACCTTCGTGGTCGCTGCCCTGTCGGGGCTGACTGACATGGATGCGATCACGCTGTCCACGTCGCGTCTGGTGGCCTCGGGGGACCTGCCGGCGGAAGCCGGGTGGAGGCTGATCGTGGTCGCCACGATGTCGAACATCGTCTTCAAGGCGGCGATCGCGGTGGTGGCGGGAACGGCAGCTCTGGGCCGGCGCGTGGCGTCGTACTTTCTGGTACCTCTTGCGGTGGGCGGAGGATTGCTGCTGTTCGCCGAGCCGATCAACGAAGTCATTCGGGCCGTTTCGGAGTGGGTACGCGCCGTTCCAATGTGAGACGGACACGGCTTTCTGACGCGTTCCCGAACGCGGCCGTGGCACGGAGCGTGACGGGACCATTGGCTTCGGGTGCGAGAACTTCGATCCGCACGGTCCACTGCTCTGGGCCGTCGTGTGAGCCGGTGGTGGAATCGCCGTCCTCGGGAGGTGCTGTCGGCGCGCGCGATTCGGAGTCGGACCGTGGCCGCCACAGTTCGCCGCGAAAAGCGGGATCGGCCTGCAGCAGAAGCTCACCGCGTTCCAGGCCCGCACGTGCATAGCGTTCCGCTTGCACTCGGAGGGCGGTCAATTCGAGATGTGCCGCGTGCAGGCGATACAGTTGCGTCAGAGCGCCGATCACCAGCAGTACCACGATCGTGAGGATCAGCGTGATCAGCAGGACGGAACCACGGCGCTGAGCACACGGGCGGTCCATCGTGTCGGCAATGCGCGCGGCGCGAGCGGCCGCATTACGATGGCCGCCGCATTGCCTTTCGGTGGTTCGCCGGATGCCACGTGTGGTGCGGGTCACATGTGGTCCTCAGTGCGGGCTGCATTGCACCGTCAGCGGCCTTGTGTGGCGTCGGATCGTCCGGCGTCGGCCAGCGCCTCGGGATCGTCGAGAAACAGCAGGTGCCCATGGTCCGAAGTGACGATCACCGTATTGCGCTGCCAACCGCCGTGTCGTTCGACCCATCGGAAAATGACCTGTACGGCCGCTTCGCCGCTGAGCACGGCGCCGATGGCGGAGTCGAGGTTGTTACTGTGCGATGCCCAGTCTACATCGCCGGCTTCGACCATCAACCAAAAGCCGTCCGGGTCGTGTTGCAGGACTTCCAAGGCGGCCGCCGTCATGTCCGCCAGTGTGGGATTCTCGTCCAGGTCCTTCCGGGAATAGTGTTCGCTTTTGCCGTTCTTGTCGGGGGCCGGTTGGAAGTCGCCGTTGCCTGTTCGATAGGGCAGGTGTCCCGAAGCGACTCCGAAGAAACCGAGCAGTCGGTGGTGTCGTTTCACGGCGGCGTGGACGGCGGTTTCCAGCACTTCGCGCCCGGAACGTCCAGGGGTGCGAAGGGCCACCTCGTAGTGACCGCCGTAGCGGACGTCAGCGGCGCGGAGGTCGGCGTCGGCGAGGTAGCGATTGCCGGACTGATAGTTCCGGCCTTGTTTGGCGTCATGGGCCGATGCGGCTCCGAAGCCCGCTCCGATGAGGACATCCACACCGGGGAGCGGTTTGTGTGGGTGGCTGGCGGAAGGCAGCCCGAGCAGATCGCGTGAGATGTCCTGGTAGTCACCGCGAGAAACGTTGTGGGCGTAGGCGGCTGCGGGCGTGGCGTGGCTGATCGGCACGCTGGTGACGATGCCCACGGCCTTGCCTTGTTGCTGCGCCCAGTGGGCGATGGTTTTCAGCTTGCTGCCGTCCGGGGCAATATTGATTGCGCCGTTGTAGGTCTTGGCACCGCTGGTCATGGACGTGGCCGAAGATGCCGAGTCGGTATAGGCGTGCACCGGAAATCCCCGGCGCAGTGCATCGGCGGCGAAGGCGGCGTCATGGGAGGGAATCAGGTAATCCGGGTCCCGCGGAAGTGACCAGGGAAAGTATCCGCCCCATCGAGGCGCGTATCCGCCGCGGGGAGGGGTCGGCTGAAGCACGGCCTGGCGGTCCACGTCGACGCGAGCTCCAGCGAACGCCGGGCTGGTGACCATCCAGCCGAACTCGGTCGTGCCATCGGCGGTGTAGTCCTGGAAGACCAGCCCGTTGCCGCGTCCTTCGCGATAGGCCACGCGGCCCCGTTTGTAGATGGCTGCGGCCCAGGTGCTGAACCAGTCCATGCCGTCGAAGACGACGAGGATCACATTGGTCTTGCCGTTTTCGAACGCCGCCCGCTGCAGCGCGGCGATGTCGGTTTGATCAAGGTAGTTCGCGTCGGCGTGGAGTGTCTGGCGTGGCAATTCACCGTACAGGTCTTCCAGGCGGCTGCGGTCTCTGTACGCGCTGTGCGTTCCCGTGTAGTCGGCCAGTCGCTCCCCGGTGTGGCCGTTCCGCGTGCCGAAGGTGTAGACGGGGATCAGGCGATTGGAGTGGCTGCTCCACCCGACGTACTTTGCCGGATCCGGCCCCCAGTGGGCGATCGGGCTGCGGCCTTGCTCAACGGCCTGCTGCTGGATCCGATACAGGCGGTCGCCGGCGTGCGTCGCGGTCGTTTCGACGATCGATCCGCCGGTCAATACCGCGACGGCGATCGGCCAGAACAGAGTTTTTACGGTCACGTCGTGTCCCCTTTGCTGGATTCCGACAGGTTGGCTGTTGTGAAAGGTCGCTGCATCGAGTGCCGCCGCGGAGCGCTGAGGCATCGGCGGATAACGTCCCGCTTTGCCGCTGGCGTGCCGGCTGCCGGGAGGCACGCTGGGTGCCGTGGCACGATGCTTTGGAGTATGAAAAGCGTCGGGGGGGCTCGCAACAGGTTGGAGCGGTGTAAACCAAAGATTCACAGTTTGCCCGGCGTGAAAATGGGGGGATCGTGCCGGATTTACCGCCCAAACCGCGGCGGCGGAAGAATCGGGGCGGCGTGTGTCGATTGTAGCGTCTGGTCGGGCCGTCGCGGGCAAC
>RFHO01000542.1 GCA_003696385.1 Planctomycetota bacterium
ATGTACTCCAGCTCGCTGCAACGCTCGAGGCGCTCGAAGATCCGCGTACGCTCCGGTACGTTCATCGCCGGTCTCCTTCGTTGGTTGCCGACACGCCGCGCGGTGCGCACCGCCCGGTGGGATCGAACACATGGCAACGGAATCGGAAACGACGTCGACGGGAATTGACGCGAGGTGGCAATCGTCCAGTCTACCGAGCCCTGTCCGCGTAGGTCAAAGACGTTTCGAGTCGTCGGCGCGGTCTGTCGGGGACCGGACGGTCGGCAGCGATGAACGCACTGCCCGCGGCGCCCTTCCGAATCGTGGGCAACGAGAAGGTCGCTCGAAGTGATCCTCGGGCGTGAAGCGCCGAGACGGGCGAGGCCGGAAACGCGCCTTCGCCGCACAGGCCGAACGGGGTTTGCCGGCACGTTCTCAATGCCGCCGTGGGTCGGCCGTTTGCAGTAGCCGTCTCAGGGCCGCACGGATTCGCGGTTCACACCCACGGTCGACCCACATCCACACGTCGCGGAATCCTTCGTCGAAGGCGCGTTCGGTCGGGATGTACCCGGGCCAACATTCCCCATAGCCGATACAAAGCACGAACCGGTCGTTGGCGATGTGTTGTGCGGCCAGTTGATAGGCGACGAATGTTTCGGCAGGGAACAACACGATCGCGGCGTGGCCGAAGTCGATGCTGCACAAGTCGATCGGTTGCCCGCGACGGACCCGTATCGAGCTGCTGAGAGACATTGCCGCGAGAATCCGTTGCCGATCGGAGGCGTTCGGGTCGGCGAGCTGTCGGCGGAGGGCGTGTTCCGTGAATTGCGGGCCCTTTCGAAACGGCAGCTGCAGGGCTTCGGTCCGCAATCGGACGCCGAGCAGAGGCACACGGCGGGTTTCCTGCCAGCTTCGCTGCATGGCTTCGCCGAGGCGTTCGGCCAGCACGCGGCGCATGCCGGGTGAGCCATCGTTGTACTTGCCGGCGGTGACGTCCCCTGCGCAACCGGTCACATAGATCTGGTGGACGCCGGGATGCCTTCGTTGCTGAGCGCGCCGTGCATGTCCGACGAAATCCGCGCTGACGCCGCCCGCACCGTAGTAGCTCATCGGATGTGTGGCGTAGGCATGCAGGGCGAGCAGTGGCTTGTCGCCGTTCCAGAAGCTGATGGTCTTCAGGAACGGGTCGATTTCGCCTTCCGGCGCGGCGGCGAAAATGGGATTGCTGCCGGAGCGGCTCCCTCGAGCAAAGGTGATGCGACCGTCCGGCAGGACGACGCGGCGGCTGGAGGCGATGCGGTCGACGCGTGCCTGGCCAAGCCCGAGGTGAGTGACCGGCTGAGCCGTGCGGACCGCCTCACGCAGCGCCCCAACGACGCGGCGGATCGCCGTGCGGAAGAAACCGGGGTCGTACAGTTCGCCGGCCATGCCCACTCCGTCGAGCAACCGCTGTGCTTCGCGGTCGGCGACCGGGGCGTCGTGCTGATGCAGGCAGCAAACCAGCACGTGCCGGCGGTCCGTTTCGGCGGCTTCGGCCAGTGCGTCTCGCCACGCGTCATAGGCGCCATTGCGCAGCTCGCACCAATCCAGCGCCACCAGCACGATGGGACGCGCGCTGCCGAACAGCACGAATCCGTGTGCTTCCAGCGGATCGTCGATCCGCTTTGCCTTCACCGGCAGGATCCCCATGCAGCGGTGCCCGAGGGGAATGGTGATGTCGGCAGAAAAACTGGCCAGCCGAAACGGCGACCGCTGGGACGGCTCGGCGGCAAAGCTGCGTGCGGGACACATGGCCAGGGCCAGCATGAGGAACCACACAGGCGTTCTGGCGGCCGACCGTGGTGGCGGCGTCCGGCGGTCGGAGGCCCGCGAGGGTGGTGTGGGCGCGGCGCATGGCGGTCGGCGGTCGCACATGGCGTTCTCCGGTTGGTCGCGGAAGCTGCGTCGGCGTCGACGCGGCCGAGAGCGTCTCTGGGGAGATAGGCCGGCGCCGCTTGAAATGGCCATCAGGTCAGGTCCACTCCCTGCAGGCGCTCGACGGCTTCTTCGATCTGTTCGCGTGAATTGAAGGCGCTGAGGCGAAAGTATCCTTCACCGGAAGCCCCGAAACCGCTGCCGGGGGTTCCCAACAGGTGGGCTCGTTCCAGCAGCCGGTCGAAGAATTCCCAGCTCGACAGGCCGCCGGGGGTTTTCAGCCACACATAAGGCGCGTTGATTCCGCCGTAGACGTCGATGCCGATGCTTTGCAGGCCTTCGCGGAGCAGTCGGGCGTTTTCGAGGTAGAAGTCGACCAGCTGCCGCACCTGCTGCTTGCCCTCCGGGGTGTAAACGGCCGCGGCGCCGCGCTGGACGATGTAGGCCACTCCGTTGAATTTCGTCGACTGACGGCGATTCCAGAGACTGTTCAGCGGGACGCGCTCGCCGGCCGAGGTCGTGCCCTGGACGGTTTTGGGAACGACGGTGAAGGCACAGCGCGTTCCGGTGAAACCGGCGTTCTTGCTGAAACTGCGGAATTCGATGGCGACATCGCGAGCGCCGTCGATTTCAAAGATCGAGTGAGGGATTGCGGGGTCGGTGATATACGCCTCATAGGCGGCGTCGAACAGGATCAGCGCGCCGTGTTCGTGGGCGTATTCGACCCACTTCTGCAGGGTTTCGCGGGTGGCGACCGTACCGGTGGGGTTGTTCGGGTAGCACAGGTAGATCAGGTCCACGTGTTCGTTGGGGACTTCGGGGACGAAATCGTTTTCCGCGTGCACGGGGATGTATACCAGCCCCGCGTAACGGCCGTGTTCGTCGGCAGGGCCGGTGTGGCCCGCCATCACGTTCGTGTCGACGTACACCGGGTAGACCGGATCGACCACGGCGACTTTGTTGTCGCGTCCGAGGATGTCCAGGATGTTTCCGGTGTCGCATTTGGCGCCGTCGGAGATGAAGACTTCGTCGGCGTCCAGTTCGACGCCGCGGGGGCGGAATTCGTGTTCGATGATGGCGTTGCGCAGGAATTCGTAGCCCTGCTCAGGACCGTAACCGCGGAAGGTTTCCCGCCGCGCCATTTCGTCCACGGCTTCGTGCAAGGCGCGAATCACCGCCGGGGGCAACGGTTCGGTGACGTCTCCGATGCCCAGTTTGATGACGTCGGCCGCCGGATGGGCTTCCATGAAGGCTTTGGCGCGGCGGGCGATTTCCGGAAACAGGTAGCCGGACTTGAGTTTCAGAAAGTTTTCGTTCACTCGTGCCATCGGAGGTATCCTCACTGAAGTACTCTGCGGGCGGCGGCGCTCGTTGCGGCGGAGAACGGGGCTGGAAGCCACGGACGGCGGTCAGGGAGCGGTGTCGGACAGACGGCGGAGTGTGAAGGACCACTCGAGTGGCCGCCGGGCGCTTTCGATGCGGTCGCTCAGCGGTGCCACCCGAGCCCGGGCCTCCGCGAGCGGTATGGGTTTGGCCCGTGTGGGCCGTTTGTGGCCGATGTGGGCCAGCAGGGACGGCGCCAGGAGGGCTCGTCTGCGGCGGACGAGTTCGAACAGCTCTGCGGCCCGCCGGACGGGAAGCGATTTCGGCCAGGACCGCACATCCACGCCCTCGGCCAACTGGGCGGCCGTCGCGTGGGCGACGACCATGTTCCCCTCGCGAACCGCATAGTCGCCCGGAGGCAGCCCGCGGACAGCCAGTACCGTTTGGCAGCGGGTTCCGAACACCCAGGCCACCCGGTCCCGTTGCGTACGCCGATCCGGATCAACGGGAAAGGGGACGAACGTGCGGACGTGTAGGGGCGATGTTGCATCTCCGTCCGGTTTGGCGGCCTGCACGGTGCAGCGGGTTGCCTGTGGCAGCAATCCCCAGCCGCCCAGCAGCGCCTTGGCCATCACCCAGTGTCCCAAGGCGTCCGGGTGAATTCCGTCCGGCGAGACGGTGAACGTGACGTCGTCGCGGCGGCGTGCGGCCACCAGGCGAACGATCGGTTCGTGGACGTCGATGGTGGTGACGCCTTCGGACCACCGATTCGAAAGGATCCACCGACCATATCGCTGAAGAACCTCGTCGTAGCCCTGATAAGGCGCCTTGTAGCCATACTCGGGCCGGCCGAATGGCAGGACGCCGCCGCGCCTGGATTTGGCGAGCGAATCGAACGGCGGGGGCGTCATGAGGGTCACTCGGGCGCCGACCGCACGGGCGGCCGCGACGAGCTTTTCGATCCCGGCCCGATACGCGGCGAAGCGTTCCTCCGAGAACGGATGATAGATGCCGTCGTTCATCCCGTAACAGGCCACCACGACGTCCGGCCGGGTGACTTCGAGCAACCGCTTCAGGCGATCGTGCAGGTTCGGTCGCGGAAAGGGATGGTCGGGTTCGGTCAAGCCGCAGACCGTTTCGCTGCTGAGACCGAGCTTGGTGAATCGCCATGCATGTCGTGGAAAACGTGCCAGCAGGATCGTTTCGATCTGATCCACGTACGCTCCGGCCTGAGTGATGCTGTCTCCGATGAACACGACGTGCTCGTCCCCACGCAGAAACGGCCGGTCAGCGATCCGCACGGGGACCGGCGAGCCGTCATCGGTGTCGGGGACGAGGCGGATCCGTCGCAGGTCCATCACGGCCTTCGCGGCCTTGTGCCGGCAGCGGACCTGCAGCTCGTAGCGACCGGGGCGTTCGATCTGCACGCTTCCCACGTCGCGGGGGATGAAGTTCTGGAAGTGTCCGGTTTCGAAGACCTTGAACCGGATCCTCTGCGAGCCCACCGTGATTTCGACATCGCTGCCGCCGTTACCCTCGCCGCAGCCCTGGAGGATTTCTATGGCGAAGCGACCGGGGGTGTGGACGCGAAACGTCCAGGACACCCAGTCGGACGCGACGGTCCAGTAGCCGATGGTGTTCTTGTGCGGTTGGGGTTCATAGATGATTTTTTCGCCGTGCGGCGCCGCGTCGCGGGCGTGCAGTACGATCCAGCCGTCACTCCGCTGCTCGACCAGCCGGCCGGTCTGCGCAGACGGGGAATCCGCGGAGCGCTTCGGAGAAGCACTCGTCAATCCGCTCGCGGCGGTCGACCCCGGCGGGGCGGGCCGGACGAGCAAGGCGGAGCGCCGTTCGGTGGCGGTTTCGAGCCGTGGTGTCCCGGGGACGGATTCGCGCGGTCCGGAGTATCGGGCCGTCTTGCCGTCGGTGGAGCCGTCGTCCGCCGGGGGCTTGGAGGCCGGTGATGCGGGAAGCCAGCCCAGATCGACCAGAAAGGCGTCGGCGGCTTCGAGCGTCCGTCGATAGAACGTGTTCTGCGAACGTCCGAAGTTGAAAAATCCGTGCCCCTGTCCGGGAAAGGCGACCACGCGGCAGGCATTGCCGAGTTCTTTCATTCTGCGACAGAACGCGCGGGCCTGGTCGATCGGCACCACGGTGTCGGCTTCGCCGTGAAAAATGATCGTCGGAGGCGTACCGCGACGGATGTGGAGCGTCGGGGAAAGGGCTTCCGGTTCGGCCCCCAGGCGCTGCAAAAGTTCCCGGTAGCGGTTGGATCGAAAAGCCTTGGGAAAGGCTTCCGCCCGCAAATCCAGGGCCGGATTGAACAGGATCAGTGCGTTCGGTTCGGCGGGGATGTTCCGGTCTTCGCCCGGCTCGTCGAATGCCGTCAGCGTAGCGGTCGCGGCTGCCAGGTGGCCGCCGGCCGAACCACCGGCGGCGGCGATGCGATTCGGGTCGATCCGGTACGTGTCGGCATGTTGACGGAGGAAGCGGACGGCCGAGCGGGCGTCGGCGACGCATTGGGTCACTTTGGCACGGTGCCGCGAATAGACGCGATAATCGGCCAGCGCAGCCAGCATGCCGCGGCCCGCCAGGTATTCCGCCTGTTGCCGGAACTGTCCCGGAGTGCCGCCCCGCCACCCGCCGCCGAAGAAAAAGACGATCGCCGGATGGCGTCGGTCGGGGTTCGTTTCGTCGGACGACCGAGCATCGGAGTGCGGTCGCCGGGGCAGGAACAGATACAGCTTCAGTGCGGTCCCACCGACCTTTTTGTACACCACCGTCCGGTCGGCCCCGAAATCGGCCGTGTCGGTCTTGCGGGCCCGTGGTTTCTGCCGGGCGGCGGCCGGCGATGTCGGGAGCGCCCAGGCAAGGGCGAGTGCACTCAGCACGATGAGCAGCCGGCTGTGAATCGAAGCCGTGGCAACGGTCTGCGGCCGGTTGCCTGTGTGATCCGTGTTCGTCATGATGGCGTCCCCGTAGTGATGTGGTCGGTTGAAGGTCGTTTCCGAAGTGGTCCGGCGGGCGGCTTGCGTTTACCACGCATTCGTTTGCTGGGGCCGGCGGTGGGCGGTCGTGCGTGATGCATGGCCACCGGCGTTGGACGGTTCGAACGCATCTCGGCGGTCGGTGCGGGCCCGGTGGTTCGGCGGTGTCCCAGGGGCATTCGCGCAAACAACGGCCGGCCGGCTCAGCCAGTTCGCCCGGCCGTGGCGGACGCCCTCGGTGTGCGGGCATCCTGCCCGCAGGAGGAACTTTCCATGAACCGGTGTTTGTGCGGCGGTTTCTTTGTCTCGTTCTGTTCGGGCGTCCTGGCGGGTGCGATGCTGTTGGGGCATCCGGTATCGCTGCGTGCCGAAGAATACCGGTTGGGGCCGGATTCTCATGTCCAGCCGGGCGTTCCACAAGGGACCGTGACCAAAAGAACGTTCGAGAGCCAGTCGGTCTATCCGGGGACGGTCCGCGACCTGTGGGTGTACGTGCCACGGCAGTACACCAGCGATCACCCGGCGTGTGTGATGGTGTTCCAGGATGGCGGTGCGTACGTCAACCCGAAGGGACCGTTCCGCGTGCCGGTGGTCTTCGACAATCTGATCCACAAGGGGCAGATGCCCGTGACGATCGGAATATTCGTCAATCCCGGAGTGATCCCGCCGGCTCGTCCGGGTGGCAAGCCGCGACGCAACAGGAGCTTCGAATATGATACGCTGAGCGATCAGTACGCCCGGTTCCTGGAAGACGAGATCCTTCCTGCGGTGGCCGCGGAGTATCACCTGACCGACGACCCCGAGCGGCGGGCGATCTGCGGGATCAGTTCCGGAGGCATTTGCGCCTTCACGGTTGCCTGGCAGCGGCCGGATCTGTTTCGCAAGGTTGTCAGCCACGTGGGCAGCTTCACGAACATTCGCGGGGGGCACGTCTACCCGTCCCTGATTCGCAAGATGCCCAGAAAGCCGTTGCGGGTCTTTCTGCAGGACGGGGCGAACGATCTGGACAACCTGCACGGAAGTTGGCCGTTGGCCAATCAGCAGATGGCCGCGGCCCTGCGATTCGCCGGTTACGACTACAAGTTCGTCTTCGGCACCGGAGGTCACAACGGACGCCACGGTGGAGCGATCCTGCCGGACACGCTGCGCTGGCTGTGGCGGGACGTGCGCGATCAAGCGTCACCGGCCGAGCGCGACGGCGACTGAGCGGCATGCATGGGACAGCCGAACGGTCGAGGGGTTTCGCTCGCCGCGGTCTCTCCGGAACAATCGCACTGCCCGAACAACGCGTTGTGTGATATGGTTCTACCGGTGCGGCGCACGTGTGCGGCGGCGTAAAATCGGCGGCGAGCCGTCGGGACGGCCGGCCGTGGACCCGTTGCCGATGCGAACCGCCGCAACGGTCCGTGTCCAAGGCGGTCGTGTCGTCGCCGAGTCTGCCGCGGATTGCGTGGTCGGGGGCGGTGTTGATGTGCGAGGCGAGCCGACGGCACCGAGTCGCCGCGATCGTTCCGGCGGCCGGACAGCGGGCGACGGCCGGAAGGGTGTTTTGCGGATCCACATGGCGCCTTGTCCGACGAATGAATCTACCAGGGGCTTCATCATGAACATCGCCAAGACGATTTTTCGCCGGGTCACCGGGTGGTCGCAGGCGGTTGATCGCCGGCGGACGCATGACGGCGGTTCGCACTCGCGGGAGGCACAACGTTCGAAGACAGTGGTTGTCGCGATTCGTCGCGCCGTGGCGGTGGTGTGCGTGCTGGGACTGGTTTCGTGGGCGTCACCCGTGCGGGCCCAGGCGCCGAAGGCGAAAGTGGCCCCGCTGAAGGGGGAAGAACGGATGCTGGCGGCTCCGGACGGGTGGCCCATCCACATCACGTACTTCCCATCCGAGCGCGGCAAGGAGGCACCGGTGGTGATTCTGTTGCACATGAAGGGACGCAACCATCGGTCCTGGACGCACGCCAACAGCCGCTTCGTCCGGCGATTGATCGAAGAAGGTTACGCGGTTGTCGCGGTGGACCTGCGGAAGCACGGCAAGAGCGTTCCGAGCGGAACGGCGGCCGCATCCAAGAAGGGCGCCGGGGGAGGAAAGTCGGCAAAGTCCGCTGTGGACCGAACGCTGCGGGCGGCCGACTTCCAGATGATGGTGTTGGGTGATCTGGAAGCGGTCAAGGCGTTCATTCTGCAGGAACACCAGAACGGCAAGCTGAATGTCCGCAAGCTGGCCATCATCGCGGCGGAGATGAGCGCTCCACTGGCGATCAATTTCACGGTCAACGACTGGGCCAAGCCGCCGTACAACGACGCGCCTGCACCGCGACCGGGAATGCCCGACGCGCGGACGCCACGCGGGCAGGACGTTCAGGCTCTGGTGTTGCTCTCGCCCGAAAACAGTGTGCCGGGGGTGTCCACGTCTCGAACGATTCCCGTGCTGAAGGCGCTGCCCGTGGCCGTTTTCATTGGGGTGGCCAAGGGGGACAAGCGAGACCGCGGAACGGCCAAGCGCCTGTACTCGCAGCTCGGTGGCGGCAATCCGAACCGGAAGGGCCTGTACTTCGCCGAATACCCCGGCAACGCCCGCGGCACGGACCTGCTGCTGATCCCCCAGTTGAAAACCGACGCGCATGTGCTCGGGTTTCTGAAGAAACATGTGGCCAGCTTGGACATCCCGTGGCGCGACCGTCGGTCGCGATTGCTCGAGTGAAACGAGCCTGTCCGGCCGCCATTGGTTGCCTGCGCCCGGACAGATGAGCGGTGGCATCGCCGGACGGCAAAAACGGCGGTTGGTCGGTTCGCCGGCGCGGCCCGTCGATCCATCGAACCGGCGACGGCAGGCGTACGTCGGCCGCGCGGACGGGCCGTGACGTATCCCGCGGATCGGCGTGCGGCAAACGTTGGGCCCGCTTGGCAAACGGCGTTCGGCCGCCAAAGATACCGGCGCCGAGTGCCGGACAAACACCGCAAGGGGCTGTTCGAACGCGGCAAGCTTTCCGGACGGCGGAGTTGATCCGTCCGTCGCGGCCATGTGGCAGAGTTCTCACGTACAAACGCCTGGGACGCTATGCGCAGCGAAAGTGACGTACCGTTTTCCGACGATCCCTTCAC
>RFHO01000543.1 GCA_003696385.1 Planctomycetota bacterium
GTGCCGCCACAGGACAATGCGGCACTGCCGCGGTGCCACGCGCTCGACCCGCTGTCGGCTCGCGCAGCCCACAGCTCGCGTCGCGTGCCGCCCGGTGGCTCGGGGCGACCATTGCGCTGAGCATCCTCGCGCTGGGCGGCCCCGGGGCGAACACGGTGGCCGCAGCGAACGAACCGGTTGCGGCGCCTCGGAGGGCGGAGGAAGCCGGACAATCGCGCGAATCCCGGCCGCGCTTCGCGTTTCCCGAGCACTGGGGGCCGCCGCCGCGCATCCAGACCAGGGACTTCGTGCCGCTGCCCGGCGGATACGGACGCGGCAGTTCGACGCTGGCGGAGTGGATCCGCCGCCACATCGCCGAGGACGGTGACGCACTCGTCCACCCGCGTCTGGCCAACGGCGATGGTTCGATCCGAATCGACGGCGAACTCAAGCAGTGGCACAAGATCACGCTCTCGCTGTCCGGGCCGTTTGCTCACGAACGCGACAACCGGCCGAATCCCTTCACGGATTACCGCTTCACCGTCCGGTTCCGGCACGAATCGGGCAGCCCGGACTACCTGGTGCCCGGGTACTTCGCGGCCGACGGTGTCGCCGCACAGAGCAGTGCCCAGGCCGGCACGGTGTGGCGCGCGCACCTGACGCCGGACAAACCGGGACGCTGGACGTACACCGTGTCGTTCCGCCGGGGCAAACACGCCGCATTGTCGCTCGAACCGGCGGGGGAGCCGCTGGATCCGTTCGACGGCCGTTCCGGCTCGTTCCTGGTGGCCCCCACGGACAAGACCGGTCGCGACTTCCGGGCCCACGGCCGGCTGGAATACGTCGGCCGCCACCACCTGCGGTTCTCCGGCAGCGGCCGGTACTTCCTGAAGGCCGGGCCGGATTCCCCCGAAACGCTGCTCGCCTATGCCGACTTCGACGGCACGCGAGCGATGAAAAAGAACGTGCCGCTGCACCACTATCGCCCGCACATTCGCGACTGGCGGCCCGGCGACCCCACTTGGAAGGGCGATCGCGGCAAGGGGCTGATCGGTGCGCTGAACTACCTCGCAGACAAGGGATGCAACTCGATTTCGTTTCTGCCCTACAACGCCGGCGGCGACGGTGACAACGTCTGGCCGTTCGTGGAACGTGACGACAAACTGCACTACGACTGCTCGAAACTCGACCAGTGGCAGATCGTCTTCGACCATGCGATGCGTCGCGGGCTGCACCTGCACTTCAAGCTGCAGGAGACCGAAATGGACGACAACCGCCGCGGCAAGGAGGGCGGCGGGCGTCCCGTCCCCACCGCTCTGGACGGCGGGAAGTTGGGTGTGGAACGGAAGCTCTACTGCCGCGAACTGGCCGCACGCTTCGCCTACCAGCTCGCCATGCTCTGGAACATCGGCGAGGAAAACACCCAGTCGCCCGAAGAACAGAACGCGATGATCGACTACCTGCTGGCGGTCGATCCGTACGACCATCACGTCGTCGTTCACACCTTTCCCAACGCGCAGGACAAGGTGTACTCCGCGTTGCTGGGTGACCGCTCGCGGCTGACCGGCGCCAGCCTGCAGAACGCGTGGAACGTCGCCCACCAGCGGACGCTCAAGTGGGTCCGCGAATCGGCTCGAGCCGGCCGCCCGTGGGTCGTCTGCAACGACGAACAGAATCCGGCCACCTACGGCGTCCCCTGCGATCCGGGCTATCAGGGGCATTCGGGACGTGCCGAACCCACCACGGGCCGCTACGATCTGCACGATATTCGCAAGCACTGCCTGTGGGGCGTGCTGACTGCGGGCGGAGGCGGCGTCGAGTACTACTTCGGCTATCGACTGCCGCAGAACGATCTGCTCTGTGAAGACTTCCGCAGCCGCGATCGGTCGTGGGACTACTGCCGCATCGCCATCGAATTCTTCCACGAAAACGGCATCCCGTTCTGGCAGATGAGCAACGCGGACGAACTGGTCGGCAATCCGGACCACTCCAACGACCGATACTGCCTGGCGCGCCGCGGCGAAGTGTACATGATCTATCTGCCCCGCGGGGGAACCACGCGGCTCGACCTGACCGGCGTTTCGGGCGCGTTTGCCGTCCGATGGTTCGACCCGCGCCGCGGTGGAGACCTGCAGCCCGGTACCGTGGCCACCGTCCGGGGAGGTGCGATCGTCGACATCGGCCGTCCGCCGCGCGAACTGCAGGAGGACTGGGTCGCCCTCGTTCGCAAAGCCCAGGACTGATGCCGATTCCCGCGTGCTGCGGGCCGGCGAGATCTGCCGGTGCCCGGGCACGCATTGGGGCGACCTCGGCCGCCGAAGGCCACGCACCGGCGACGGCGGGCTGCGGTCGCCCGCGTGTCCACGCGCAGTGCAGAGCGGCACGGGAATTCACCCGTTCAAACGCACGACTCGATTCCCGCAGCTTGGTTCGACTGCGCACCGAGGAGACACGGAACGATGAAGGCCCTGGTTCTGAGAGAACTCAAACAGCCTTTGCAACCGGAAGAACGCGGGCCGCTGCAGCCCGCGCCCGGCGAGGTCGTCGTGCAACTGGCGGCCGCGGCACTGAATCGCCGCGACTACTGGATCACGCAGGGCCTGTATCCCGACATTCGTCTTCCGGTGGTGCTGGGTTCGGACGGAGCGGGAACGGTGGTCGCCGTCGGTCAGGGCGTGGATGAACGGTGGCTGAACCGCCGGGTGATCATCAATCCGGGGTTCGACTGGGGCGACGACCCGGCCGTACAGTCCGAACGCTTCACGATCCTGGGCATGCCTCGCGACGGGACGTTCGCCGAGCAGGTCGCCGTTCCCGCCGAACAGCTCCACGACTGGCCGGAAC
>RFHO01000102.1 GCA_003696385.1 Planctomycetota bacterium
CTTCCAGGCCCGCCGCGATGATCAGCACCTCCGCCAGGCTCCCTTCGTCGTGGGCGGCCAGGATCATCCGGCCGATCCGCGGATCGACCGGCAGCCGGGCCAGGCGCGTGCCGAGCGGTGTCAGCCGGCGCTGTTCGTCCAGCGCGCCGAGCTCGAACAGCGTCCTGTATCCGGCCGCGATCGCAGCGGAGCGGGGCGGGTCGAGGAACGGAAACGATTCGATCTCGCCCAGCCGCAGCGACTTCGTCTGCAGGATCACCGCGGCCAGGTTGGTGCGCTGGATTTCCGGCGGCGTGAAGCGTTCCCGGGCACGCAGGTCTTCTTCGGAATACAACCGGATGCACACGCCCGGCCCGATGCGTCCGCAGCGGCCCTTGCGCTGTTCGGCCGAGGCCTGCGAGATCGGCTCGATCGGCAGCCGCTGCATCCGCGAGCGTGCCGAATAGCGGCTGATCCTCGCGGTGCCGGTGTCGATCACGCCGCGGATACCCGGGACGGTCAGCGACGATTCGGCGACGTTGGTGGCGATCACGATGCGGCGGCCGGCATGCGGAGCGAACACGCGGTTCTGCTCGGCCTGCGACAGCCGGGCATACAGCGGCAAGACCTCCGTGCCGAACAGCGGGTCGTCGCGCCGCCGCGCCCGTGCCCGCAGCACGTGCGAAATCTCGTGGATGTCGCGCTCCGTGGGCATGAAGATCAGCACGTCACCCGGCACGGAGTCGAACAGCTCGTCGACGGCGCGGCCGATGGCATCGGGCAGGTCCAGCTCTTCGGAGTCCCCGTCGGCGGTCCGGGGAGCATCGTCGGGGCGGCGTCCCGGAGTGATGTCCGCACCGTCCGAAACTTGCTCGGACTGGTCCTGCCAACCGCACAGCGGCCGATAACGAACGTCGACCGGGTAGGTGCGTCCCTCGACGCGGATCACCGGGGCGGCCGCTCCGGTGTCGTCGGCGAAGAACTCCGCGAAACGCTCCGCGTCGAGCGTCGCGGATGTGATGATCAGCTTCAGGTCGCGCCGTTTGGGCAGGATCCGGCGCAGATAGCCGAGCAGAAAGTCGATGTTCAGCGAGCGTTCGTGCGCTTCGTCGATGATGATCGTGTCGTACTGTTCGAAGAAGCGATCCGATTGCGTTTCCGCCAGCAGGATGCCGTCGGTCATCACCTTGATCAGCGTGTCGGGGCCGACCGCCTCGGCGAACCGCATCTTGAATCCGACCAGATCGCCGAGCCTTGATCCCAGTTCGGAGGCGACGCGGGCGGCGATCGAGCGGGCGGCGATTCGACGTGGCTGCGTGTGTCCGATCATGCCGGCCACGCCGCGCCCCAGTTGCAGGCACAGCTTCGGCAATTGTGTCGATTTCCCGCTGCCGGTCTCGCCGCAGACGATCACCACCTGGTGCCGCCGAATCGCTGCGGCCAGTTCGTCGCTGCGGGCGGCGATGGGCAGTTCCGGATCGATCTGGACCGCGGGAACGGCCTGGCTCCGCCGCCGACGCCTCTCGATCGACTCGGCCAGCCGCCGTTCGAGCGATTCCAGTTCGCGCAGCGTCCGGCGGTCGGAGCCGTTGGACCGCTCCAGCCGCTGGAGTTTGCGGCGCAGTGGAAAGCGATCGCAGATCATCGCATCCCGGAGATGTCTGCGGATCGCTCGCAGTCGTTGTTCGAGTGTGTCTGTCGTGTCGGTCATCGGACGCAGCTATGATGCGAGCCGGCGCGAGGGGGCCGGCGTCGGGCGTTCATGGGGACGACGGCGGTACGCGGCCGCGCCGGGCGAAGCGGCGGGCGGATTCGGCCACGGCATTCTCGCACGTTCCGCGGTCGCGAAAAGGCGAGCGCCCGTGCGTCGCGTCCCGCGACCGGCCGCAATGCCCCGAGCGATCGCGACGTCCGCCCCGCACCGGCGGAGTGCGCGCGAGGGCCGCACGCCGCGGGCAGCAAACGGTGGTTCGCATCGGCATCGAAAGGACGAGGCATGCTTGCTCACAACGTCTACTTCACGTTGAAGGATTCCAGCGCCGAGGCGCGGCAGAAACTCGTGGACGCCTGCCGCAAATACCTGAAGGACCATCCGGGCGTCGTGTTCTTCGCCGCAGGCACGCTGGCGGAGGAGCTGGCCCGGCCGGTCAACGATCGCGATTTCCACGTCTCGCTGCACCTGTTCTTCGAAACGCGTGAAGACCACGACCGTTATCAGCAGGCTCCCGAACACCTGCAGTTCATCGAAGAGAACCAGGACAACTGGGAGCGTGTTCGCGTGTTCGACAGCCACGTGGAGTGATCGCGCCGCCAGGCAACCACGGGCGATGCCGGAGTGCGGCACGTGCGGGCCTCTGCACGGCCACCGATACCTCAGGATCGCAGGGCGAAGCGCAGCCGCGTCACCGGAGCACTCAGCCGCCGCTGCAGCCGCACGGTCAGCAGGTACGTGGGCACCCTGCCTTTTCCGGCCTTCGGTTCCCCGTCGGAATCGGCCGTTTCCGGCACGTGGTGGACCGACCGGATGCGAATGTCGATGCGGTACCGGCCGGGTGGGAGCTGTTGCTTGGGGCTGCGTGGGTCGACGATGAAACGGCCTGCGGCATCCGTCACGACGATCACCGGGCGGGCGGCGGTTCCTTCGAGCGGGTAGAAGGTGAGTTCCGCTTCCACCGGAAGGGCGTCGACCGTCACCCGACCTTCGACACGGCAAAAACCCTCCGGGCGCGGACGACAGCCGCTCGTGCTGTGCAGCGATACCGCCACCAGGCCGATGCCGAAGAGCGCCCGCGCCGTTGGGGCCGTCGCTGGGCACGCAAACGCGGGGTACGAAGGGGCGCGGCGGTTGCTGCCGCAGAGGCGGCTCGGTCGGGATTGCGGGGCAGGTGTGTTCATGATCCCGTCCGGGCGGCGCGGACCTTCGCCACGTACTGTTCGGCCAGCTCCGTGATGCGGTCCAGATTCCCGGAACGCAGCGCGTCTTTGGGC
>RFHO01000544.1 GCA_003696385.1 Planctomycetota bacterium
GCTCACCGATGCCCGGTGCGCGGCACGGGATGATGCCGTGCACCTCGTAACCTTTGCTCTGCAGAAAGCGGTTCAGGTAATAGCCGTCCTGCCCGGAAATGCCGGTGATCAGAGCCACCGGTTTGCGGTCGGCGCAGTCGCGGGCCGCTTTGCCGGCAGCGTCGGCGTCGGGGCCGCCTGATTCGCCCTTCGAAGAACCCTCGGCCATACCGGTTTCCTCGGACAGCATCTGTCCCTGGATTCGCCCGCCGCCACCGCACGACGTTTCCCACATCGCCCGTGCAGGACGGCCTTCCGCCTCCCACACCATTCAGAATCCGCGGGCGGCACGGATGTCGTCGAAATCGCGCAACGCGTAGTCGATGTCGACGTACTCCAGCACCCGACACAGGGCCCGCACGGCAACGCCCAATCCGTCCGGCCCGCTGAATCCGCCGAATTGCCCGCCGCCCTTCAGATGCGGTTCGACCTCCAGGAAGAACCCGGGCGCTCCCAGCTTTTGGATCCGCTCGGTCAGTTCGGGCAGGTGCTCGCGCAGATCCAGCAGGATCCGCTCGTGGCCGGCGTCGCCGACGTTTGCCGGGACGAAGTTCTTCAGCCGTTCCTCGTCCACGGCCCCTTCCCACTGCAGATCCGGATCGATCTGATAGTCCTTGATGTGCAACCAGCCGATCCAGGGGCGCATCGCCCGATACTCTTCCAGGCACTGCAGGGCGTTCTTGTTCTGCGCCGCGACGTTGCCTCCGTCGTAGATCAGCACGACGTTCGGCCGGTCGACGGTGCGCGCGATCTCTGCCAGCAACGGGCCGGTCTCGCCGACCAGGTTCGGCTCGATCTCCACGCCGTAGACCAGGCCCTCCTCGGCGCACGCATCCGCGATCCGCCCGATCTGCTCGCAGGCCAACGGCAGGTGCTGCTTCGGATCCTCGCCCCGCGGATGGTAGAACGAAAAGCCGCGCACCAGCCGCGTCCCCAGCCGCTTGGCGACGTGGATCGTCCGCCGCACCTCCGTCTCCAGGTACTGTTCGAAGGGCACGAACTTGTTGTGCGAGCCGTCGTCCACGTCCAGCAGTTTCACCTTGCCGATCCGCGAGCCGATGCTGGTGACCGAAACGCCGAACTCCTCGTGCAATTGCAGCAGCGCATCCAGACCGGCGTCGTCCAGGTCGACGACGTGCTGCACATGGCCGTCGCCCCGCACATCCAGAAACCGTGGCGTGTAGTACTTCAGTCCCAACGCCGCCAGCGCAACCATCTGCTCCAGCACCGTTTTCCGATTGGCCGCTTCATCGGCAAAGGCACTCAGCAGGACACTCGGTCGCTCACTCATTCGGACCGCCCTTTCCACTATCGGTTCCTCTGTACGGAGTTTTGCTTCCGATCGGTGGCCATGTTGCCGTTCGCCGATCACCCGCGGAGGAGGTTTGCGATCTCCGCCGGGCGCGCCCCGCGCGGTGAGTGCGCAGAGGCGGAGAAGCCGCGACGCTTTCGGTCCGGCACCACGGTGCCCTTCCGATTCGTCGCGGGGGCAATCTACCCGTCCGCACGCCGAGCCTCAACGCACGACCTCCACCCACCGACGCACCCGGCGCATCGACCCCTGCCCCGGGGCACGCCGCGCACCGGACGCGAAGCGGAAATCGCGCACTCGGCCGCCACGATCGCGACCGTCCGCCCCATCACCGTGCCGCGGCAAGCGTCACTGCTTCACACAGCACGAACTGGCGGGTCATCGCGACCACGGACCGATAGAACGGCGTCCCGGCACGCTGCAGCGAATGTGCGAACAGCTCTCCCGGCCATGTCAGGTGCGTTCGAAAGAACTCGGCGGCGGCTCCGCAGTCCGCCACTCCCGCCGCCTCACAGATCAGCAGATCCGACATCACCAGAAGCTCGGCCCCCAGGTGATCCGGAGCGGCGATGCGGGCCGTTGCGATCAACTCTTCCGCAGGCGCGACGACCCAATCGGCCGCCTCGGCCGGCTCCACGGGTGGGCGCCTCAACATCTGCCGCAACGCCCGCAACCGCTCCACATACGCTGCGACAGATTCCGCGGCGGCACCGGACAACTGCGACGACTCCCACACCGACTGGTACGGAGGCAGGTGTCCGCTGGGGCCGATCCACAAACGGCAATAATCCTCGGACGCCAGCGCCACCCACTGCTCCGCATTCTCTGCCATGGGCCTTTCGGCCATGGGAGGTTCCGCCGCATCGTGCTCGCCCCGATCGGTCGCATCCAGCGCGCCGGGGACGTCCGGCCCCGGCGTTCGGGCCACGTCGAGCGTCCCGCCGAAAGCATCGAACAGCGGCCGCCCCGGACCGCTCAGCACGGCGAACAGGGACGCGTCGGGCTCCCACAGCCACAGTCGTGCCAGCAAGCGGTAGATCGCGTAGCGTTCTTCGAGTGCCGAACCGACGTCACTGGCGGCCGTTTCGCCCTCGACCAAAGGTCGGCCGCCCTCGACGGGAGACGGATCGGCGGCGCGGCCCGCTCCGAACCCCCGCGCGGGTGACCGACCGCCGCGTTGCGCATCCGGCGAAGCACCGTTGTTCACACGAACCTCCGGCAAATTTCCGAAAGGATTTCGACCGCGGCGTCGGGGCCCGCGCCGGTCCACACCAGCGACGCCGACACCGCCCGATCGTGACGAGTCACCGGCACCGCCTGCAAGCGTGCGGCCCGAACTGTCGCGGCGCGCGACGGCGGGGCCCGACTTCCCATCACCGGTGAGAACCGCCGAGCCGGTTCGGCGACGCCGGCCGTCACGCGTCCTACGAGCCGTCCGTCGCGCGGACGCGCTGGACGGCCCATCCGACTCCCAGCAATCCTTCGACCACGGCCAACAGGATCACACCGCAGGCGAACAGAGCCGCCCGGTGAGTCCCCATCGCGTAGGGCATTTCCAGGGCCACGGTCGTGGTGAGCGTGCGAACGGGCACGAACGGCGACGTCGGCCACTGCACCACGTTCCCGCACACCATGAGCACGGCGATCGTCTCGCCCAGCCCCCGCGCCGTCTGCAATATCACCGCCAGAATCAACCGGGGGCGTACGGCCGGCAGTACGACATGCCAGATCCACCGTCGGCGTCCCATCCCCGCCGCAGCCGCCGCCGACCGCCACTCACCCGGAAGCTCCGCCACGGCCGCATCCAGGAGTACCACCGCCGTGGGTATGACCATCAGCGCCAGCACGATCGCCGCCGAGGCCACCCCGAGTCCCGGCGGACGATGACGGGCGATCTGCGGAACCACGACCGTCAACCCCCACAGGCCGAACACCACCGACGGGATGCCGGCCAGCAGCTCCGCGGACCCGCGCACACACCAGCCCAACCACCACGGTCCGTAGTACCGAGCCCACAGCACCGCCCCCAGGCCGATCGGCGCCGCCACGGCAACCGCCGCCACGCTGATCGACACGCTGCCGGCGATCATCGGCCCGAGCCCGAACGTCCCCGACGTGGGGTGCCAGTCCGGATCGGTCAGCATCCGTGTCAGGCCGATCTCCCGCCACACCGGAACCGATTCGGCCACCATGAACGCGACGATCAGGCCGAGGACGAGAAACGACAAGCCGGCCGCAGAGGCACACGCGATGCGCAACATGCCATCCGATTCCTGTGGCTCACCAGGACCCTCAGCGACTGTCCGGCGCCGTGCAGCCGTCATGTCGGCACCTGCGCCCCGCGCCTTTCACGCCCAACCGGTCCCCGCCGATCGCCTCAGGCGCGGCCCGCCCTCCGCGGTTCAATGACCGCGCGGTCGCAGACCGCGAAGCGGACCGGCCGTCAATAGACCGTCGGCGGCCGGTCCGTCGCCGACACTTCCTGAACGAAATGCCAGCGGGCGAACAGATCCGCGCTGTCCGCCGAGCGCACGAAGGCAAGGAACGCGGTGACGGCCGGAGCCGGTTGCGGGCGCGTCACCAACGTCAGCGTTCGCGTGATCGGATACGTTCCGCTTCGCACGGTGTTTTCGTCGGGGAGCACGCCATCCAGCGGCAGCACCCGGATCGGTGCGCCGTCCGCGATGTCGTACAGCGCCGCTCCCAATGAGACATATCCGATCGCGGAACGGTTCGCGACCACGCTCTTGATCACCTGTTCGTTTTCACCGGCGACCACGTCCGGGCGGACTTCGCGGTTGTCCAATCCGGTCGCCCGGAGAAACATCTCCAACGTCGACCGCCCTTCCGCCTTGTGGACCACGACGACCGGCTCGTCCCTCCCTCCCAGCGGCGTCCAGCGATCGATGCTTCCCCGGTAAACTTCCCGCAGCTGCTCCATCGAGAGTTCCTCCACGGGGTTGTCCGCGTGGACGATCACCGCAATCGCATCGAAGCCGATCACATAGCCTCGGACGTCCCGTTCCGCTTCGGTCAGCGCACGCGAAACCATGCCGATGTCCGAAAGGCCGCGGCGGACATCGCTCAGTCCCCGAGCCGATCCGCCCGTCTGCACGTCGACCCGCACCCCCGGATGCCGCCGCTCGTACCGTCCCGCCACCTCCCGCAACAACGGTCCAATCGTGCTCGAACCGCTGACGACGATCCGCACGGCGCCATGCACTCCGGCGTCGGTCGATCGGCCGGTCGCCGCCGTGCCGCAGCCCGCGACCCACAACAGACCGGCGGCGGCCAGTGCTGCCCACGACCGCGAAGCAGCGTTCCCGAAAAACCGCTCGCCATTGTGGCGCTCCGGCCGTCTGGACCGCATACCTTGCTCCTCACAATCCTTCGTAACCCGTACCGTGCCGTCCCCCGCACACCGGGCCGCACATCGCTGCGACGAGCGCAGCGCCGCGGACAGGCCGCTTCGCCGATCCGCCTGCACCCACGGCCCCCGCGCCGCAAACCACCCGGGCGTCTCCGTCCCCGGCTTGCGCGGAGGCCACCGCTACGGCCGTCCCGCCGCTTCAGTGTGTACGCGATCGGCGGAAGCTTCCGTGAACCGGCTCACCACTGCGGTCATTGCGCCGTTCCTTCGCGCTTCGCCGCCGACGTCCCGGCCGGCGTGCCGTCCTGATCGAACTGGAGTCGGCAGCAGCCCAGGTCGATCGCTGCGCGCTGCGCCGTCGTTCGCATTGCCGGCGCCAGCGAATACACTACCGATTTCCCGACGCGGCGACCGACGACCACTCCGGCTTCGCGCAACACCCTCAGGTGGTGCGACAACAGAGTTTTCTCGATTCCGAGCCGACGACCGATTTCGCCGGCCCGCCGTTCGCCGTCCAGCAGCATCCGCACGACACGCAACCGCGTGTGGTCGGCCAGTACGCGAAGCAATCGGGCGCAGAATCCCGCCTGAGAATCCCCGGTCATCGCAACGGTCCTTGGGTCGAATTGAGCCGAAGTTAAGTTGAAGCGCCGTTCAATTCAACCCGCCGCCTGCCCTCGGCGGATCCGCGCCCGCGCGGGAAACGGACCGGAGCACCTGCAGGCACGCCGTTCCCATGAGCGACAACGGAACTTCGTTTCCGATCGTGCGTTTGCGCAAGCGGCGCGCATTGCCCTTTTATGCACGGCACCCGTGGGTGTTCGCCGGGGCAATCGCCGCCGCGCCAAGAGATTTGCCGCCCGGAGCGGTGGTCCGTCTGCACTCGGCCGAGGACGAGTTCATCGCGTACGGGCTCTACAACCCCACCAGCAACATTCGCGTCCGGCTGTATTCGTGGGATCCGGACGTTCCCCCCGGCGAAGCGTTGTGGCGCGACCGCGTCCAACAGGCCGTGGCCTTCAGAAAGACTCTGTTCGGGCCGGATTGGTCGGGCCGCGGCGTGCGTGCGGTGTACAGCGAATCGGACGGACTCAGCGGCCTGACGGTCGACTGCTACGACCGCCACGCGCTCGTTCAGTGGACCAGCCGGGCCCTGTGGGAGCACCGTGAACCGATCCTCGCGGCTCTGGACGACACACTGCAACCGCAGACGGTGTGGATTCGCACCGAAAAAGGGATTCGCGAGGCGGAGGGACTGGAGCTGGCCGACGGCCCGCTGCGCGGTCGGCCGCCACGTCCGGTGTTCATCGAAGAACACGGCGTCCGCTTCGGCGTGGACGTCACCGAAGGTCAGAAGACGGGCTTCTACCTCGATCAGCGAGACAATCGGCTGGCGGCCGCGCGCTACATGGCCGGCCGCCGCGTGCTCGACCTGTTCTGCTACACGGGCGGCTTCGGCCTGACCGCTCTGAAAGCCGGAGCCGCACGCCAGGTGCTGGCGGTTGACTCGTCCGCATCCGCGGTGGAGGTCGCCCGAGCCAACGCGGAACTGAACGAACTGGCCGACCGCTTCCACATCGAACAAGCCGACGTGACGGCCTTCCTCGGCCGGTTGATCGAACGCGGCGAACGCTTCGACGCCGTGATCCTCGATCCGCCGAAGTACGCGCGGTCGCGCGCGGGCGTTCCGCGTGCCGTCAAGGCGTACGTGAAGCTGAACACGACCGCTCTGAAGGTCCTGGACGCGGGCGGTATCCTCGTCACCTGCAGTTGCTCCGGGCTGGTCGACCGGTCGCAGTTCTTCGAGATCCTTGCCGCCGCCGCACGCGAAGCCGACCGCACGGTGCGAGTACTCGAACAGCGCGGCGCCGCAGCCGACCATCCCGTGGCGACCACGTGTGTCGAAACCGACTACCTGAAGTGCTTCATCGCCCACGTCGAATGAACGGCACTGCGCGTCGTTTACCGGACCGTCGGGAGCTGATACGCTGCGCCCGCGCGCCCGCCGCCACGGTCATGCATCCGGCCGTGCCCGGTGGCGGCAGGACAAGGACGGTGGACATGGAAAGGAGGCACCCGCGTCTGATGGCCGCATCCGCACGTTCGCTCGGGCTCGCATTCCTGGCGACCGCGGCGCTGCTCGCCGCCGGCGGCTGTGAATCCGTCGTGCGTCCCACACCGAATATGCCGCGTGCTCGCCGGTCGGCCGCCGTCGGCGCCGCTCCGGCCGAAGAATCCGAGCGGACCGGTCCCGCAACCACCCCTGAGGAGGCGGACCTCCGCGAACTGAAGTCCCTTCCCAAGGTTCCCGCAGAGCAGGTGGTGCCCGAGCTGATCGAGCGGCAAAACAAGGAGCGCGAAGCGGCGCGCTGAAAGCGACCGTCGCCCCCGGCTCCGAAGGTTCCGCCCGCGAACGTGACCGGAAACGCTGCGATGTCCGATGGCACCTCGACCAATCGAGACGCGATGCTCAAGCAGTTGTGGGCTCCCTGGCGGTTGGATTACGTCGCGAACACTCCGCCGCAGAAACGGAAGGGCTGCTTCCTGTGCGAATACCGCGACCAGCCGGAGCGCGACGCCGAGAACTTCGTGGTCGCCCGCGGGGCCCATTCGATCGTCGTGCTCAATCGCTTCCCCTACAACAATGGGCACCTGCTGATCGCCCCACTGCAGCACAAGGCCGGCCTGGACGAGCTGACCGACGAAGAACAGCTCGATCTGTGGCACCAGATTCGTGACTTCGCTGCCCGGCTGAAGGGCCTGTTGCATTACGACGGCCTGAACATCGGGCTGAATCTCGGGGCCGCCGCCGGAGCCGGTCTGCCCGGACACCTCCATTGGCATCTCGTCCCGCGTTGGAACGGCGACACCAACTTCATGCCGGTCCTGGCCAATGTGAAGGTCATCCCGCAGTCCCTGCGTGCCCTGCACACGCTGCTCACCGAAGACCGCTCGAACGCTTCGAACCCGTGAGCGATCATCGCCATTCTCGAAAGCGAGCGGCGACGCGGTCCGACCGCCGGGTGCCCCTTTCCCGACATGTCGCGGCCGCAATGGGCTCCCCGGAGCCGCCTGCGCGCACGTATCACCACCCGCACGGCGGCTGCTCCGTTCGTTCGGCCCGCCTTCACCCGGGGATCCATCTCCGGTGCATCTCATCAACGCATCGCTTCAGCCAATTGGCGTTTTTTGGACGGAACATGAAAAATCCGGCAAGAAGTCTGCATCTCGTGCGAAGAACGAGATGGACGGCCCTCCAGCAGGCCACCACGACAGGCATCGAGGCCGTCGCCGGGCTCGTGCGGCGTCCGCTCTGCAAACGCCATCCCGACGGAAGCACATCGCGACACGTGCCGCGATGTGGGGCCGAATCCACTGCATCGCTGACCGTAAGCTGGAGCCACACCATGTCTGAAACGCGATCGCCGCATCCAGAAACCGGGACCGCGGCAGCGGAGCGACGGCGGGCCCGCGTCATCGGCGCGCTGGCTGGCGTGGGCACCTGGGCCGTTCTCTTCACCGCCGGCGTTCTGTTGCAGAAAGTCGCCCGAGCGCCTTGGTGGTATTGGCCACTTTCCTTGATAGCCCCATACGCCGACGATATCGGAGACTGTTGCGAGCTTCTGGCCGTCATCTGCGGATTGTTCATCTGGATGTTCATCAATCTTCTCAGCGATCTCCTCAGACTCGGGAGCATTCCCGGCACGAGTATCGACGCACTCCCGTTGTGGATCGCATTCGGCATACCGATAACGGTGATGCTCTACGCAGCCATTGGCGCCCTGCTGGGAC
>RFHO01000103.1 GCA_003696385.1 Planctomycetota bacterium
CAGCTACTCGACCGCCCGGCCCGTCCACCACAGCTCGCGGACTGAACGACGATTTCCCGAGACTCCCGATTTTTTCCAGTGCCCCAGCTCCGCGTGATCCGGCCATGCCGCGCGGCGTCCAGAAACGGTGGTTTTACTCGGGCGTTTTCCACCATTGACACGATCGGATTTACCTCAGATTCGCATATTGAACCCAATTTTTCTGTAACAACGGATCAACAGATCATATTCTGTTGAAACTGTTCAAACGGCGGAGTAATCTGGACGTGTTCGCGCGGGATCCCGGTTTCGGGGTGAGTCGGTCCGCGAGATGTATCTCGCACCACGTTTCGGAAGCTGTGAGTGGTTCGCAACGCGGGCGGCGAGCGGCCGTGAAACCGCGGGCCCGCATCATTGCAGCGTGACGAAACATGTTTTTTCGGAGGCGGCGATTCCTCCTTTCCGGAGAGGACGGACCTTACGGCGCTCGCAATAGTTCTTGACCAACACGGTGTCCTCTTCGTCCCCCGCGTCGTTCAGCGTGGCTGGTGGCGACACTTCGTGACCTGAACGCCTTTCCGATCGTCAGCGCGATACTCATTTCTGACGGCATCCCGCGGTCCGACCGGATCGCAGTGGTCCTGCTGCGGTGTTGTTGGCAGCCGATTCCACGCCGAAAGACGACGGTTGTCAGAAGCGGTTTTGCGTCATGTCTGCGAGACTTTGCGGACCGGCGAGTCTGTGGCTCCGGCACGCCGCCGTGACCGTCAGCGTCGCGGCACTGGCCATTGTGCTACGGACGGCTCCCGGAAGCGGCAGCGCGCAGTTCCACACGCTGACCGAAGCGATCGCCACCGTAATTGCTGCGGTCGTGGGTACTCTGGCCATCCTCCGCTATCGGAGCCGCCAGGACGGCCTCCACCTGATGTTGGGTACCGGTTTCCTGGGTACGGCGCTGCTCGACGGGTACCACACGATCGTCACCAGCGATGCCTTCGATCAATTCTTTCCCTCGGCTGCCGAAGCACTGATCCCCTGGAGCTGGTGGGCGTCACGGTTGTTTCTCGCCGTCTCGATGGTGCTGGCGTGCTGGGTCTGGCGACGGGAGGCGACCGCAGCCACCTGGATTTCCGAACGGCTGGTCTACACACTCGGCGGCCTGCTGACCGTGCTGTTCTTCCTGGTGTTCGCCCTGCTCCCGTTGCCCCCCGCCTACTTCCGCACGCTGCCATTCGGGCGCCCGGAAGAATTCATACCCGGAGCTCTGTTCGGCGCCGCCTATGTCGGGTTCGTACGACGGCGGGACCGATTCCGCGATCCCATGGAGCTGTCGCTGACCGATTCGCTGCTGATCGCCACGCTTGCGCAGCTCCTGGTGATGGCGCGTTCGTTCGCCCTCTTCGACGCCATGTTCGACCTGGCTCATCTGCTGAAGATCGCCGGCTATGGCGCCGTTCTGGTGGGGATGCTGGCCAGCATCCATCGGTTGTTTCTCCAGCATGAGCAGGCCGCCCGGCAGTTGGCCACGAAGAACGCGGAATTGTCACGGGCAAACCGGTTGCTCGCCCGGCGGGCCGAGGAACTGAAAGAAGCCAACGCGCTGCTGCAACGACGCAACGAGGAGCTGGACCAGTTCGCGTATATCGTCTCACACGACCTGAAGGCGCCGCTGCGTGCCATCATCTCACTGGCCACATGGTTGAACGAAGATTACGCCCAGACGCTCGACGCCGATGGACGGGAAAAACTCCAACTGATGGTCGACCGCGCTCAGCGGCTGAGCCGCATGATCGACGCGATCTTGCGATACAGCCGCGCGGGACGAACGCGTGGCACGCCCGAACGGATCGACACCGCAGACCTTGTCGCCGAGGTCATCGCGTCACTCGCGCCGGCAGAAACGATCGACGTGCGGATCGAAGGGGCGCTGCCCGTTGTCACGTATGACCGAACACAGTTGCGACAGGTGTTTCAGAACCTGATCGACAACGCCGTGAAGCATCTGCACAGGCCGCACGGATCCGTGCTGGTCTCCTGCCGTGATGCCGGTGATCACTGGCGGTTCGAAGTCCGCGACACCGGTCCGGGCATCGCCCCCGAACACCGCGAGCGCATCTTTCGGTTGTTCGAAACTCTCCGCGCACGCGACGAGTTCGAATCCACGGGAGTGGGACTGGCCATCGTCAAGCGAATCGTCGAGCGCAACGGCGGGAAAGTGTTCGTGGAATCCGCACCCGGCCGGGGGAGCTGCTTCGCATTCGTGGTGCCCAAGGACGACGGCGCGGCGGAGATGTCGCACACCACGGTCGAGACCGTCCGGGCAGGTGCACCGACGTGAACACTGCAGGGAAGGAGAACGAAACATGGCGTCGCCGGTCAGGATCCTTCTCGTCGAGGACGACAAAGTCGACGTGATGAACGTCCAACGCGCTTTCCGCCAACGGCGGCTGCGCAATGCGCTGTATGTCGTCGGAAATGGTGCCGAAGCGCTCGACTTTCTCCACCACCGCGGCCGCTTCGCCGATCCCAAGACATCACCACGGCCCGGCATCATCCTGCTGGACCTGAACATGCCCGTGATGAATGGAATCGAATTCCTTCACGCGGTGAAAAGCGACGAACAGCTGCGGCTGATCCCGGTCATCGTGCTGACGACCTCGGCCGACGAGCACGATCGCGTCGAGAGTTACGGGCTGGGTGTCGCCGGTTACATCGTCAAGCCGATGGAATTTCCCAAGTTCGTCGAAGCCCTCGCCACGATCGACATGTACTGGGAACTGTGTGAGTTGCCTTGAAAGGGGGAGCTGAAAGATGGAGCCCCTGCCTTTCGACGACGAGCACCGCGAAGACGATTCCGTACGGCCGCCTGACGACGGGGACAGCGACGAGGACAGCCGGCGCGTCCGCCACGTGCTGTTGATCGAAGACGATCCGATCGACGCGATCATGATCCGTCGCAGTCTGCGGGACGCGGAAGACGCACAGTACGTGCTGGAGCACGTCACGCGACTGGACGACGGTCTGCAACGGCTCGGCCGAGGAACTTACCACCTGGTCCTGTTGGACCTGATGCTGCCCGACAGCACGGGACTGGCGACGTTTCGCACACTGCGAGAAAGGTTCCCGGAAACGCCGGCGATCGTTCTGAGCGGTCTGGACGACAGGCAGCTCGGCCGCCAGGCAACCGAGCTGGGAGCCCTGGACTATCTCGTCAAAGGCGACATCACACCGACGCTGCTGCAGCGCAGCATTCGTCACGCACGAGCACGACACAAAACGCTGCGACAACTGGCCCACCTCGCCGATGAACTGCAGCAGCAGCGGAACCTGCTCGAATCGGTCCTCGGCAGCATGGATGAAGCCGTCATCGTGGTCGGTCGCGACGGCCGTATCACTCCGATGAATCCGGCGGCCCGCCGCGTCGTCGGGAGGGGCGCGCCGGCGGGCGCGCGGAACTGGTCACAGATGTTCGGTCTGTATTTGCCCGACGGTAGCACGCCACTAGCCGAGGAGCAGTCGCCGTTCACACTGGCCTGCCGTGGCGACAACGCCGACGGCATCGAACTGTTCGTGCGCAACGAGCGCATCCGTGAAGGAATGCCCGTATCGGCCTCGGTGCGGCCGCTGAAAAGCGCCGACGGTTCGATTGGTGGCGGAGTCGTCGTCTTCACCGACATAACCGCCCGACAACGGGCCGAGCGCGAGCGAATGCAGCGGATCGCCGTCGAGCGGGAAATCGAACTGGCCTGGGAAGTGCAAAAAGGGCTGTTTCCCGAATCGTTGCCCTCGATCGACGGTTTCGACATCGCCGCCCGGGTCCAACCCGCCCACCTCGCCAGCGGTGACTACTACGACTTCCTCGAACGCGAAGACGGAAGGCTTGGGGTCCTCCTGGCCGACATCAGCGGTCACGGTCTGGGACCGGCCCTGTTGATGGCCCAGACGCGGACCATCGTCCACGTGCTCGCCTCACAATGTCGCCAGCCTTCAGAGCTGTTGCGGGCCGTCAATCGTTACATCTGGAAAGCCGACGACGCTGCACGCTTCCTCACGATGTTTGCCGGCTGCCTGGAAGCCGGCACACGCACCCTGCACTATGCCAGTGCCGGGCATCCGGGCTTTCTGGTCTCGGCCGACGGCGCGACACGGCACCTGGACTCCACGGGAACCGTGCTCGGTCTGTTCCCCGATACGCAATTCGAAACCGCCGAAATTCGACTGCGCGGGGGAGACATCCTCTTTCTGCCGACCGACGGCATCTATGAAGCGCACCGCCCGGGTGGTCCGCTGTTCGGCATCGACCGAATGCTCGATGTCGTCCGCCAACACCGCCATCTCCGGGCCACCGAACTGATCGATCACGTGATCGACCAGGCCGCACGCCTCCTCGGCGACAGCCCTCCGAAGGACGACATGTCGGCGGTGGTGATCAAGGTGCGCTGAATCGCCACGGACACGCCCGGAACGGCGGCGGATCATGCGATCCACACGCCTGCGGCCGCCCCTTCCGTCCGTGCTGATCGGCCGGACCGGGGACGGGCGGACCCGTACCACACCGTTCGTCGCTCCTTTCGGCCGGCCCGCGTCGGCCCGTCGCGGGAACGCATCGGTTCCGCTAACATCGTTCGATGTCGGCGGCTGGGCTGCGGCCCTGCGTCGCAGCCCGGTTCGTCGCCCATCCGCCACGCCACAGCACGCCGGCCGACCGGACCGTCGCGGCGCAGATCGGTATCCAGTGGGGGAACAATGGACCGGCTTCTGGACCGGGCGTTTGAACTGCTCTTGGCCGCGTGTGCCGCTGCCGTGGTAGTCGGAGCCGCGGTGATCGTGGGTTACGTCGTCGGCCACGGCTGCCGTGCGATCAGCTTGCCGTATCTGCTGCGGGAGCCGGTCGACAGCGGGCGCGACGGCGGCATCGGACCGATTCTTGCGGCCACCGCCTGTGTGACGGTGCTGAGCGTCTCGTTGGTCGTACCGATCGGCCTGGCCGCCGCCGCATGGCTGACGGAGTTCGTCGGTCCCCGCTCGCGCACCGCCGCCGTCGTGCGGCACGGGTTGAACGTGTTGGCGTCGGTTCCGTCGATCGTCTTCGGACTGTTCGGCAACGCCTTTTTCTGCGTGGTGCTGGGCTGGGGTTATTCGATTGCGTCCGGGGCGTGTACTCTGGCCTGCATGGCGCTGCCCACGATGATTCGTGCCGCCGAAGAGACACTGCGCAGCGTGCCGCTTGATCTGCGTCGCAGCACGGCCGCATTGGGGATGAACCGGGAAACCGCGATTCTGCGCGTCTATTTGCCGGCCGCATGGCCGGGCATCGTCGCCGGCGTGTTGTTGTCACTCGGGCGCGCCGTTTCCGAAACAGCCGCTTTGCTGTTCACTTCCGGGTTCGTCGACCGCTGGCCGCGATCGGTCTGGGATCCCGGTCGAGTGCTCTCGGTCCATATCTACGAACTGGCGATGCACGTTTCCGGTGGCAATCGGGCGGCGCTGACCGCTGCGAGCGTGTTGATCGTGCTGCTGCTGGCGATCAATGCGGCCGCCCGCTGGGCCCTTCCACGACTGGTGCGGATTTCGTCTTGACCGTCTCCGGCGATGCCCCTAACTTCCCGCCCGTCGTCGCCGACCGCGACGTGACCCATCTCCTCTCGACCCACCTGCACACTTCCGTTGATCCCGAGGACGGTCCCCGTGCCCGGCATGGAGGCTCGCCCCACCCCTGCTCGACCCATCTCGAAGCGAGGAAAAAAACATGAAGCGTCTGGTTCGTCTCGCGACATGTGTTGCGGCTCTGCTCACCTTGTGCGGCTGCTATACCTGCGGTCCCCTGGGCTGCGTGGGCGTGCCGCCGTACGCACCGGGATACGGCGGTTATCCGGCGGCGCCGTCGCCCTGCGGGCCGTCCGGTTGCCCCGCCCCCGGCACAATCGGACCTTCCGGGGCCGTCGTTCCGCCCAGCGCCTATCTGGGTTCGACGACGATCGCCCAACCGATGATCCCGGCTCCGACCATCGCCGCACCCATCACGCCCACGCCGGTGCCCCAGACGGGACTGCTGCTCGAATCCCTCCCCACCCACTGATGCTCCCGGTAAACGGGAAAGCGGTCCCACTCCCACGCCAGTCGATTGTGCGTGACGCGCTGCGCCGGGATTTCGCGCAAAACCGCCGTGCGCAGCGTGAGCCGATCATCTGCCAGGGTCGATCCGGTGCGAACGAGCGGGCGGATGCCGTGCGAACGCCGGCTGCGATCGGCTGCCAGCCGCCCACGTACGTGCTCTCGTGCCGCGCGCCGGCCGGCCGACCGCCGCTCGTCCGCCACCCCGAATCCATGGGCACGCAGACGTGCTCCCGGCAACATCACCCCGCTTCGGCGTCCAGCCGCGGGTCGGTCTCGCTTTCAGAGGCATGCGACGCGCGAAGAAACTCCACCGCGCCGACGCACCGGTGCCCGTCGTGGACGAACGTTCGATTCCGGCCCGCGGCTTTGGCGGCATACAAAGCAACGTCCGCTCGCTGCACCAGTGTTTCGGCGATTTCCCCCGAACGCACGGTAGCCACCCCGACGCACGTGGTCAGTCGCAACCGTGAGCCGTCCGTCGTGAACTCGTGCGCCGCGATGCACTCGCGGATTCGTTCCGCGGCCAGCACGGCCTGGCGCAATTCCGTGCCCGGCAGGATCGCCGCGAATTCCTCGCCCCCGTAGCGTGCCACGAAATCCATTTCGCGCAGATGCGTCCGCAAGAGCGTCGCCGCGTCCCGCAAGACTCGGTCGCCGACCAGGTGACCAAAGCGATCATTGACCTGCTTGAAGCGGTCCAGGTCGATCAACAGCAGCGAAAAGACGATCCCCTGGCGCTGACGCTGAGCGAACAATCGGGACAGTTCGAGGTCGAATGCCCGCCGGTTGGCCAGTTCCGTCAGTGCATCCGTGCGAGCCTGGTCGATCAGCCGTTCCAACTGTCGCTGTTGCGCGCGGAATGATTCCAGAGCGACCATCAGGGCGCTGCGCAGCCGCGCATTGGCTTCCAACAGTTCGGCGATTGCCTCGTGAAGGTCGCCGCCCGAGCCGTCCGATCCGGACAGTTTTTCGTTCACCTGCTTCAGCGCCTGGCAATGCCGGGTGATGGCGCCGTCGGCCAGCGCGGTCAGGCGCTGCACCGAGTCGAGCAGTCGCCGCTGTTGTACGGCATCGGGAAGTGCTGGTGCGCCGGCCCGGTGAGCGGTTGCCGGCCCGACGCGCGCGCGGCGGCGGGTCAGTTCGAAACCGACCGCCAGCAACACGCCCAGTACGACACCGCCCAGAAACTCCACCGCTGCCGACTCCGAATCGAACGCCGAACCCGAACGCCCTCGCCGAGCTTCCTCGCCCCACCGGCACCGGCGATCAAACCAGTTCACGGATCGGTGCAGCCTGTTCGATCAGTCTCTGCAGCGACCGCGGAATGCCGCGTGCCACTCGCAAAGTCCCTACGTCAAACATGACATGCAAAACGGTTGCTGCCAAGTGCTTCGGCGTGATCGGCTCCGAATCCGGCTCATCGTTGCGTCGGCCACTGCGTCCGACGACCTGCCCCGTCGGCAAGCCGCCGCCGGCGAAGGCCAATGTACACAGTCGCGGCCAATGATCACGCCCGCCGCGGGGATTGATTCTGGGAGTCCGCCCGAAGTCGCCCGTGATGATCAGCAGCACGTCGTCGCTCAACCCGCGGCTCTGCAGGTCCTCGAGGAAAGCCGATACCGCGATGTCCACGGTTGGCCCCAGCATCCGCATTCCCGCGACGATCCCCGGATTGTTGCTGTCGGCATGCATGTCCCAGCCGGCCGAGTGAACGGTGACGAACCGGCACCCCGACTCCACCAGCCGTCGGGCGGCCAACATCAGCCGCCCCAGATCCGAAGGCCGGAACCGCTTCTTGCCGACGCGGATGTGCGAGGTGTCGTAGCGGGCGAGCCAGCGCGGGTCCTCTCGCGAGAAATCGAAAGCCTCCGCCGCACTGCCGAGAATCAGGTCGAACGCCTGTTGCGTGAACCGATCGGCCCCCTCCAACGCACCCGTCGCGTCGGCCGTTCGCCGCAGCCGATCGAGCGAGGCAAGCAGCCTCCGCCGCTCGGCGAACCGCTCCGCCGACAGGCGCAGCGACATCGCCTCCCGCAGCGGACCGTCTCCGGTCGGCACGAACGGGCCGTATGCCGTTCCCAGTTCGCCCGGAGCCGACCCACGCACCACGCGCCCGCGTTCGTTGCGGTACTGCGGGTCCACTTCCTCGGAGTTCAACAGTGCGTATGTGGGCATCCCCGTTTGCAGGTCGCTCCGCCCATGCAGACGGGCGACCGCCGAGCCGATGCTGAAACCTTCGGCGCCATCGCCGTCCGGACTCGTCCCACCCGACAACACATGCACGATCGCCTGCACGTGGCCACCGATCGGGTGCTGGAAGGACCGTATCACCGCCATTCGGTCCGCCAGCCGCGCCAGCCGCGGAAACGTACCGCCGAAAGCCATTCCCGGGACGGACGTGGTCACCTCCCCGGTCGCGCTGCAATACGGTGACGGAGCATCCATGTTCGGATTGAACGTCTCGATGTGACTGGGCCCCCCGGACAGGAACAGCAACACCACCGCCTTGTCCCGCACGTACGACCGCCCCTGCCGCGCCGCCTCCGCACGCAACCGCAGCCACAACGGCAACGTCACACCGCCCAGACCGCAAAATCCCACCTGCACGAAATCGCGTCGGGAAACCATTGGCATCGCACTGCTCCGTCACCCTCGCACCCCCGCGGTCACTCGGCCGGCGTCGAACCCCCGACACTGGACGCCCACCGCGACGCTGATCGGCCTGCAGCCCATCGTATCAAAACGCGTCGATGCGTCTCAATCCGCACTTCGATGCCGAACGCAAACGTCCGACGTCCCGGGGCGGTCGTGAAGATTCCCTGGACGTGGCCGGCAGCGGACAGGCAACACGGCGGCAACGGGCCGAGCCGCCTTTCGACTGGCCCGCCCCGAACACGCCGCGAACGGCTGCGCGAAGATGACCGGGCATTCCCGACTGACGCACGGTGCGCATCGTGACACTTGGGGCGGCGACATGCCTTGGAGCGTCTCCACCGATTGCACACCCCGAGGGCAAATGACGCAAAACGGGGACTCTGCGGTACCGATACCGTTGGCGTCGGTTGAGTGACGCCGGCAGAGCTGGCCGGCCGTCGATCACGCGGAATCCGGCAGCCGCCGGAACCGCCGGTCGGCCGAACTGCGAACGGGAGTCCGCGATGCCCGCAACGCTGGACGGAATCACCACTTTGGAAGAGCTTCGCGACTACGTGCAGCGCGTTCTCTGTGACCACGAAGATCTACTCGCCGATCAGTGCCGGATTCTCGTGCAAAAGCTTTCCCGCGCCGGAAGCTTCTGCGGCCTGCGGTTTCTCGTCCGTGGCCCCCGCCAGGTACGACTCGCCGCGATCTGGACAGCGGATCGCAATCAGCTCTATTTCTACGATGCCACCGGCACGCGGTTCGGCAAACAGCGGCTGACGAGCCCCATTCGGTTCGAGCATTGATCCCTTCGGCCCCATGATTGCGCCATCGGCGAATCTGCCGGTGCCCTCGCCGGTCCCATCCCGATCAGTAGCGGATCTCGAACCGCTCGAACGCTCCCGTCCACGGCTGGCTCTGAACCGACACATCGGTGATGTTGTTCGCAAAGGCACCGCGGACGGCCTCCAGCAACTGTCCCATCCGGTCGACAGGTCCTTCCATCACCAGCTCGACGCTACCGTCGGGACAATTCCGCACGTAGCCGGCGACTTCCGGGTACGCATGCGCGAGCTGCCGGGTGGTGAAACGGAAGCCGACCCCATGCACGCGTCCGCGGAATCGAACGACCCACTGTTCGCGACGCTCGGATTCCCGGGTCTCGGTCTTTTCGCCTGTCATCCCGCCACTCCTTTCAGGCGTGTATTGCTTCGCCGTCGACCGACCGCGCAATCATCCTAGTCTTCGTGCGTCCGCTCCGCGACGCGCCCGGAACACCACGGCCGGTGAATCGCCGGCCACCGCCGACCTGCCCGCGCGCCCGGCGCTGCGACCGTGCGGCGTACGCCGGACGTTTCGTCACATTTGCGCCGTTTGCGCCGAATCGTTCACTGCTGGCAACATGCCAACTGCGCCAATCGCTGTGGTGCTGCTTCGCCGAAGCCGCAACCGGACACGTGGGAGCGCTAGCAACTCGCGTCTCTACCAACCCTTACGCCTCGGCATTCTCCACCGACCGACTGCCGTTGCCCTTTTTCAACACCGTTGGCACACGCGCTGCGTACAGTCGCCACGCCGATGCGACCCGCACGATCGCCACGATCGGTCAACGGTCGCGTGAGGCGTTGGAAGCGGCATGGTCTGGCGAAGGTGAGAGAGCGTCAGGCCGTGTGAGAGGCCCTTGAGGCTTCACCCTTCCGGAGCGGGCGTTGCGGCGCCCGCTTCTTTACGAAGTCATTCCGGCAGCCGGGCACGTACGTCGCGCGGCGTCGGAAGGCGATACACGGTCATCCGGTACGCACCGGATCGACTGGCACTCCTGCAGGAGTCCGGTGGACGTGGGCGGCCGACCACGTTCGCCACACCGCGGGTGCTGGGAGCACTCGTGGCCGGTCCAAGGCGTCGGGGATCAGACGGCGTCGAGGACGCACCCGCACGGAGGCCAGCCACATCACAGTTCGGGTGGGCTCTCGTGCACGTTAGTCTCTCGTTTCAGCTCTCGATCAGAAAGGGGCTCAGACCATGTTGCGACAATTCTGGATGGACGATGCTGGTGCCGTCATTTCTGCGGAACTCGTGCTCGTGCTGACCATCGCCGTGCTGGCGATGATCGTCGGCCTCAGCGAAGTGGCCGTGGCGGTCAACACCGAACTGAACGACATCTCCAACGCGATCGGAGCACTGGGTCAGACTTACAGCTTCACCGGCTTCAAGGCCAACGATGGCGGCGCAAAGAGCAAGAGCAGCTACGCCGGCACGACCTGGGTCGACGACACCGACGACTGCGACACCAACCTGACCTGCGAGCTGGTGTGCGGCGCGTCGGCAACGGCCACAACCGAAAAGCCGTGATCCGAATCTGCTCTGTTGCTGATGACTGGCTGGTGCGTGACGTGTCATGACCCAGCCGCGGAAACCTGCCCGGTCGGCGAGCCGCCGGCCGGGTCTTCTTTTGTTTCCGCCGGCAACATCCGCCGGGCCGCGCCCGACCGCTGCGCGGCAAGCGGCCGTTCGGGAGGTCGTCCGCATCCGCTGGAGGCTCAGAGAACCATTTTTGCGGAAAGGCCGGCACGACGCATCGGCCGGCGGCGGTTCCCCGGCGAAAAACACCCGGCACGTGGAACTGCCGCCGAGAATCAGTCGTTCGCTCCGGGCGTCGGAAACAGTGGTCGATTGATCAGCCGCAACTGCTCGACGTTCTTTACGGGGAGCCGAGCGCGCAGTTCCAACCGGCTCGGCCGCAGGCAACGGGCGTCGTTGCACGCCTGATAGTGCACGGTGATCGTGACCGTTTCCGTGTCCCCCCGCCGCGGCGGGACACGCAGCATCCCGCGAATGATCACGTGGCCGGAATACACCTGCACCGGCTGATCGATCCCCTCGAGGCGCAGCGGTCGGCCGGCAGGATATTGCACCGACTGCAGTTGCGTGCCCAGCTCGGACGCGACCGTCAGCCGCGTCGGCTTGAGGAACTCCGGACGAGCCGGATTGGCATTGATGTGCCAACCGGACGCCACGTTGAGGTGGACGACGAACGGACACAACCGGCCTGCGGGGAGCGCATCGGCGGGCAGATACAGCTCCGCGGTCACGATCGGCGCCTCGGCCGGCGCAGCCTGATCTTCGGCCGAGACGCCGGCGTCCGACTCCGAATCGACGTCCGGTGCGATCGCGGCCGGAACGAAACGCTCCAGTGCCCGGCCTGCACCGGTGTTCGCCTCGGCTGGCGCATCGGCCAGCGGCGCGTCGGATGTGATCCGCTCGTCGGCCGACTCGTTGCGCGGCGCCTCGGCTCCGCGACCACGTGAAGGATGCGATGGCTGCCCGGTTTCGGCGGTCTCCGCCGGCGACGCCGCGAGAAATTCCTCCAGCGCCAGCAGCAGATTGGGCACTCCGGTCGGCGTTTCGGAAAGCTGAAACGCGAAATGCCGCAACGTCGCCTCGGCCATCGCACGGTAGCGCGGCTCTGCCGTCAGCGCCGCCAGTGCAATCAGGTTCCGGGTCGCCGTGCCGTTTCCGGCGGGAACGACCGAATCGTAGACCGGCTTGCTCACCGTCAGCACCGGCGTACCGTCCACGATCCGCACGAACGGTTCAGGATCCCGGGCATCGGGACCGCCGGACTGCCGCGGAGCATTTCCGCCCGGAGGCCGTCCCGAGTCGGCGCGAACCGGGATCAGACGGAAGCCGCCATCCGGATCGGCGAAGGCATCGATCTGAACGCTGGTCAGGATGCGGGCCGCGCGCAGCCAACGGCTGTCGCCCGTGATTCGGTGTAGCGCCAGCAGCCCATCGACGATGTTCGCATAGTCGTCCAGAAACCCCGGAACGCGGGCTTTGCCGGCGCGGTATACATGCCACAATCGTCCCTGTTCGTCGGTCATTCGCTGCAGGACAAATCGTGCGGCGCGGCCCGCGGCGTCGACCCATTCCTCTCGATCCAGGATCCGGCCCGCGCGGGCCAGCGCGGCAATGGCCAGGCCATTCCAGTCGGCCAGGATCTTGTCATCGGTTTTGGGCCGCGGTCGCCTGCGGCGCGCGTCCAGCAGGACGCGGCGGGCGCGGTCGATGCGGCTTTGCCATTCGGCCGGCTGCAGTCCTGCGTCCGCCGCCAGCCGTTCCGGCGTGTCGGTCAGGTGCAGCACGTAGCCGTGTTCGAATCGCTGCGGCTCGAGCAGGCCGTAGGCACGCAGGAACAATCGTGCGTCCTGCTCGGGCAGCAACCGCTCGATTTCCTCCGGTTGCCACACGTAATAAGCGCCTTCCGTACCGTCGCTCTCGGCATCGACCGCCGTGTAGAAACCGCCCTGCTGGTCCCGCATTTCGCGCAGCAACCAGCCGGCCGTTTCTGCGGCGACGCGTGCGAAAAGCGGGTCCGAAGTGATACGGTAGGCCTCGGCGTACACTTCCAGCAGAAGCGCATTGTCGTAAAGCATCTTTTCGAAGTGCGGCACGTGCCACTGGCGGTCGGTGCTGTAGCGGTGAAAACCGCCTCCCAGATGGTCGCGGATTCCGCCCAAAGCGATGCGGGTGAGCGTGCGGCGGACCCGCGCCAGCAGGGCGGCATCCTGCGTTCGTTCGGCGTGCAGCAGCACGGCTCTCAGCTTGACCGGCAATGGAAACTTGGGGGCGTCCGGATACTGCGGGTCGAAGCCGATTCCGCCGAACCGCGGATCGAATGTGTCGCCGAGTTCGCGGAATCCGGCCCGGACCAGCTCCGCATCCAGCGGGACCGAACGCAGCGTCAACCGCGGTCGTGCCAGTCGGCGGAGCTGCGCGGTGATCGTCGCCGCGTCACGACGCAGGTCCGCTTCCCGTTCCCGCCACGCCTGGGCCACGCGGCGGGCGATCGTCAGAAAACCCGGCTGGCCCGGCTGGTCGTGGGGCGGGAAGTAGGTTCCCCCCAGGATCGGCTCGCCCTGCGGCGTGAGAAACATCGACAGCGGCCAGCCGCCCGCCGCCGGCATCCCCGCCATCTGGAAATAGACGTGCAGGGCCGTCATGTACACATCGTCGACGTCCGGCCGTTCTTCGCGGTCGACCTTGATGCACACGAAATGCCGATTGAGGAACTCGGCAATCTCGGCGTTGGAAAACACCAACCGCTCCATCACGTGGCACCAGCGGCAGGTGCTGTAGCCGATCGACAGGAAGATCGGCCTGTTTTCGCGACGGGCCTTTTCGAACGCTGCGACGCCCCACGGGAACCAGTCGACGGGGTTGTCCGCGTGCTCGAGCAGATACGGACTGATCTCGCCGGCCAGTCGGTTCCGCCTTGCCCCGGCCACCCTGCGGATCTCGGCAGAACCTGCCGACTGGTAGCCGGCCACCGGTTCGACGGCCGAGGCCGGGTCGTCGGACACGGTGCCGGTTTCGGTCGACGCGGCCTGATCGGTCGACGGTGACTGCTGCGAAGCGGAGCGGTCGAACGGCTCGGCCGCTCCGTTCCTCGAGCAACCACACATCGCACTCGCCACCAACGCCACTCCGAACGCCAGCAGACTGCGCACCCGTTCGCCGCTCGTGCCTCGAGCAAACATCGCGCAACACTCCCGTGGGTCGCCGTGCCGGAGCGTCGTGCGTCCTGTCGCCGGATCGACGTTTTCCACGCACGCCTCCGCCGGAATTCATTTCGCGCACCGCCGGCCGCCGCTGCAGCACTCGCGCGGTCCAGCATCTTCGAATGTGCGGCATGCGGCGACAATAGCAATTGCAACGACGGCGAAGGCCGACTACGTCACGAGGAGCATACCGACTGGTATGCCTCGATGACCGTCACCTGGGGCACCGTTGCCGGTCGGACCGCAAGGCCACACAATGAAACGCCGATCTGATGAGCAACAGCCGCTGCGGTCGGACCATGCGCAGTGAGCCTCCGCATGCGTGGTGAGCCTGCGCAGTGAGAACGCCATTCGTCGCGCGAGCGGTCAGGGCGATGTGGCGGACACCGGCCGGCCGCCGGCGATCGCGAGGAACCGCACCAGCACTCCTCCCGGAGGAATCCGATGCGCGCCACCTGGTTACTGATCGTCAGCGTGTTGGCGTGGACCGCCCCGGCCCGCGCCCAGGGACTGATCTGGAATCTGCCCGAGGACGGAAAATGGATCCGTTACGAGGGCACTTATGAGCAGGTGGACACACAGCCCGATTCGCCTCAGGGCACCGTGACGATCAAGTGGCTCCGACAGCTCACCATCAAGTCCGTCGGGCGTGTGGATGCAGAATTCTCCGGGAAAACGCAGCCTTGCCGGTGGGTCGAGATCAAGCAGATGACCGGCAAGGAGAGCGAAGCGGGGCTGGATCCCGGACCGATCGGAACGCGGCTGTACAAGGTGCTGATCCCCGAGTCGGCCGTCCGTGGGACCCTGCAGGACGCAGACGGCATTCCGGTGGTCTTTCTGCCGATCGTCAAGGGTTACCGGCGGATCGGCAATGAAGAGGTCGCGCCCCAGCCGATCCGTTCCGGCATTCTCCACGTGTACCCGATGCTGTGCATGGTCCGCCATTACCCGTCTCTGGAGACAGTGGCCGAGAACGAAGACCCCCAAGCCGGCATTCCGTTTCTGAAAGCCACGCGGTTGTCGGGGCAGACCGTCATCGAAAGCCCCACGCTGCGGGAAACGCACAAGGCCGAACTCTGGCGGACCGACGAATTGCCGTTCGGACTGGCCCGCTGGCGCGTGCGGATCACGATCGAAGGCAAGGACGTCACCGACCCGCGGTCGTCGTTCCGCACGCTGTCGACGATCACCGTCGACATGAAGGCCGCCGAAGTGGGCGACGAGGCCCGCAGTGATCTGGCCGAGCAGTAGGCCGGCGGCATGAAACGATCGGCACGACGGCCCGTCGTACGATGACGTGAGCCGCCTAGCGGCGCCCACTCGGTGATAGCGCCCGCACGGTGAGGACCGTCCGGCGCCGATACGTCCCGCCGGCATCTCCCGATGCAGCCGCGTTCAGCGACCGAACACGTCGGCGGGCCCTGGAACCGCAAGCCATGCAGTTCGTCTCTGGCGAAACCGTCGGCATCGACCTGGGGACCACCTTTTCCGTGATCGCGCGGCTGGACGCGATGGGAACGCCGCGGACGCTTCCGAACCGCCGCGGCGAGCCGACGACCGCCAGTGTCGTGTTGTTCAAAGGCCCCGGCGAAGCGATCGTCGGCCCCACGGCGGAGGACCGCGCGGGTATCCCGGCCGACAACGTCGTGACCGCCGTAAAGCGTCACGTGGGCGATCCGTCATATCGGTTCGAGTTCGCCGGCAGGCGGCTCACCGCCGAATTCATCTCGGCGATGATCCTCAGAAAGCTGAAACAGGACGCGGAGCGACACATCGGGCCGATCGGGAACGCCGTAATCACCGTGCCGTATTACTTCAACGACGCAAGTCGCCGCGCGACGCAGCGAGCCGGTCAGATCACCGGGCTGAACGTCATCGACATCATCAACGAACCCACCGCCGCCACGCTGGGCCATGCGTGGCAACGCGGCGAGCTGGGGAGGCTGGACCTGCCCGAAGACGAACGCACGGTGCTGGTGTTCGATCTGGGCGGCGGAACGTTCGACGTCACACTCGTCCGCTACACTCCGCGACGGTTCCGCGTGCTGGCGACCGACGGCGATGTTCTGCTGGGGGGACTCGACTGGACGCAGCGGATGGCCGAATACTGCTGCGACCGGTTCTGCGAGTGGTTCGCCGCCGATCCGCGGGAAGATCCGCAGAGTTTCTCCGAAGTGCTTCGGGCGTGCGAAGCGGCCAAACGCGCACTCAGCCGCCGGCCGCGCGCGATCGTCTCCATTCACCACGACGGCCGGAACGTCGACGTGGAATTCACGGACGAGCTGCTGCAACAGCTGACCGCCGACCTGCTGCAACGCACGCTGGACACGACCGAACGCGTGCTCGAAACCGCCGACGTCCGTCCCGCCGAGGTGCATGAAATCCTGCTGGTCGGCGGCTCGACACGGATGCCGATGGTCCGTCGCAAACTGCAGGAGCTCTGCGGTCGGCCGCCGGCAACGACTCTCGACCCCGATCAGGCCGTCGCTCACGGAGCGGCCGTGCATGCGGCGATCCTCGAGGCACGCACACAGGGGACAGAAAGCCGCATGGGACAGGCGGTGCTCCGCCGTCTCCGCTCCGTCCATGTCACCGACGTGAACGCACACGCACTGGGCGTCCTGGTGACCGACCCGCAGGACCTGCGGCGCAAATTCAACCACATCATGATCCCCGCCAACACACCTCTGCCGGTGTCGGTGCGGCAACGGTTCGTCACCACCGTCCCGAACCAGCGACGGATCGACGTGCATGTACTCGAAGGTGAAGCCAGGGATCCCGGGGCCTGTCACCACGTGACCGGATTCCGCATCGCCGGACTGCCGCCGGGATTGCCCATCGGCGCACCGGTCGAAGTCGAATACCGCTACGACGAGAACGGGCGGATCGACGTTCGGGCCCGGGAACTCACCAGCGGCCGCGGAGCGTCCGTTGCCGTCATTCGCGGCGCTACCGCAGACGCCGACGTCGAAGAAGCCTTCCGCAGACTGGCCGCCGAGTACACCATCGAATGACGCCGCCGTTCTTCCCGCGGCTGCGGGCACGGCTTGGGGCGCTTTGAGCCGTCAACGGCGGGAGAACGGCCTGTCCGAACGACCGTCGACGAGCAGGACCTTCCGATTGGCGCGCGGACGACTCCCCATGCGGAAACCAGCACATTCGCGCAGGCACAGCGCGTTGAGACGGCAAGCACAAAGAGCGGGCGCGGGCATGCCGACGCGCTTCGGCCGCGGCCAATCACCAACCGAGGGACATGTTCGTTTCGACCACCCGCTGCGCCTCCTGCAGGTCGGCCCCGGTGTCCCGCATGTAGAGCCGGATGGCATGCAGTTTGTCGCCCTTGGCACGGGCCAGACACTCCCGCGCGATATCGCACGGAGCCGCAGGACCTTCCAACCCCAGAAGCCGCTTGGAAATCACCCACAGATCGCGGGGCCGCTTGGTGATTCGCACGATCTCGTCTTCCGGATAGTGCTCGCGAGCCAGCCGTTCGGCGTCTTCTTTCGACTCCGCCCAGCTGATCATGATGTGTGCGTTCGTTTCGACCTCGAACAACGCCATTGGACCATCCTTTCCGATTCTCTCGTGGAGAGGAGCAGCCGACGCCGCTGCCGCTTCGGGAAAGTTTACCGAACCAACCACCATGATCCGATGGTGGCGTAACGGCCGTCAAGCGGCGGTCGGAGCGCGGACGTGTCAGGCACGGCGCGGGACCGCCTCGGCATTTTCGGCTGCACCACGGGAGGCCTTCGTTTGCTCCGGTGCGACAACCACCGTGGTCTCGGGATCCAGCGGAAACTGCTCCAGCAGTGCAGCGACGTCTGCGACGCTGAGCCGCTGAAGATCCTTCACTTCGTCATCCACGGAACGATACCGGCGATGATACATCCACTCGCTGGCGATCGCCCCCAGACGCCCGGCCGGCAATTCCCCACGCAGGACGATCCCGGTGGACAACTTGTTGACGGCGCGCTGCAGCTCTTCCTGCGTGATCCCGTAACGAGTGACCTCCTTCAGTACGCGTCGAAACGTGGTTGCGTTCGCTTCCGCGTCCTCGGGCGCACATGACAGGTAACCGATGAACGCTCCCACGCCGTCGAACCCCAGGAAAGACAGGTCCGCGGATTCGGCCCGCCCCGGATCGACCAGTTCCCAGTACAGGCGACTGTTGTCGGCCTGGCCGACGACGAACGACAGCACGGACGCCGCGATCCGCCTGCGGTCCGTCCCACCGGGAGCGTCACACATCATCACCGTGTGCTGCTGGACCAGATCCGCCCGCGGGAATCGTTTGTCGGTCCGTCGCCCGACCCGCGGCGGATGTGCCCTCCGGAAGCTCCCCTTCGGCCAATGCCCGCATTTTTCCTCGGCCAGCCGGCGCACCAGATCCCACTCGATGTTGCCGCTGACCGCCAGCACGACGTTGCCCGTCCGGTAACGTTCCCGGTGGTACCGGCGCATCGCCTCGACCGGCAGCGCCGTGATCGACTCCCGCGTACCCAGGATCGGGTTGGCCAGCGGATGACCGGCGAAATGCGTCTCCATGGCCTTGTGCACGGCAAACGACGCCGGCTGATCGTCGTACATCGCGATCTCTTCGAGAATCACCTGTTTCTCGGTCCGGAAATCCTCTTCGTGCAGCGACGGAAACATGATGTCCGCCAACAGTTCGAAGCCGACCGGGAAATATTCCGGCAACGTGGCGGCGTAAAACGCCGTTTCCTCTTCGCTGGTTGACGCGTTGTAGATCGCCCCGATCTCGTCGAAGATCCGGTTCACGTCTTCGGCGGAGTGTCGCGGCGTGCCCTTGAAGACCATGTGTTCCAGGAAGTGCGAAACGCCGGAGACGTCCGGCGTTTCGTCGCGCGCACCGGTGCGGACGAAGAAACCGTAGGCCACGCTGTAGGCAGCGGGATTGATCTCGGCGAGCACGTCCAAGCCGTTGGACAACCGATGATGATGGAACTTCACCGGGGCACCTCCAGAGGCTCCGGACCGATCGTCACCACTGTCGGATTCGCGAACGGATGCTGCCTGATGTAGTGGTGGATCGATTCCGCCGACACGGCGTCCACGGCGCGGCGAATCTCGTCGGCGGTCCGCACGCGCCCCAGATGACTCCAGTCGCGGGCGATGGCCGATGCGCGGGCTCCGGCGAGTTCCTGTTGCATGATCATCGCGCTCTTGACGCGTGCCTTGCTGCGACGCAGCTCGTGTTCGCTCACCCCGCGGCCGGCGGCCGGATCCGGAGGTTCCCCCAGCCGCCGGAACTCCGCCCACATGACGTCCAGCGTTTCCTGCGCCCGATCCGCCGTCGTGCCGGTATAGACCACGATTCGCCCGAAGCCCTTGCCGCACACCAGCGAAGCATACACGGAGTAGCACAGACCGCGCCGCTCACGGACTTCCGTGAACAGCCGCGAACTGCTCCCGCCCCCCAGAACACTCGCCACCATCCACGCGTCGTAGTGCTGCGGGTCCGCATACGGCACGGCTTCGAAGGCCACCGCAATGTGCGTCTGGTGCGAGGCGTGCGGCAGATGGACGACCCGCGGCCCGTCCCAACGTGCCCGAATGCGTTCCTCCGGCGGACCGGACCATCCGGCCAGCAGTTCCCCGAGCGCGTCACGAATCCTTTCGAACTCGATCCGTCCCGCAACGCCGACGATCGTACCCGCCGGCCGTACGTGCCGCCGGTAGTGCTCGCGCACGTCGTCCAGTGTGATCCGCGGCAGGTCCTCCAATGTCCCTTCCGAAGGTTTCGACCACGGCTCCGGCAGGGCGTGCCGGCGCAGCTCGACCGTCAGCTTCTCCAAAGGATCTTCTTCGATCGCCCGCAGCGACTGCGCGACGCTCTCCTTGCCGGCCGCAAAGTCCTTCTCGGGGAAATGCGGCCGCAGAATGACGTCCGCGCACAGCGGAAGCACGTCCATCAACCGATCCGAAAGCGTCGCAAACGACAGCCACATGTGGGCCGTCCCGGCGTGCGTGCCGAATTGTACTCCGAGAAAATCGAATCGATCCGCCAGTTGCCGCGCGTCGTACGCTCCCGCTCCCCGCACGATCATGTCCGAAAGCAGATTCGCGGTTCCGTTTCGTCCGGGTGGGTCGAACGCGCTGCCCGCCGGAATCAGAAACTCGCAGGCGACGGCCCGCGTCTCCGGCAGTGTTTCGACGACCAGCACCAATCCGTTCTCGTAGCGGTGCGTCTGAATCCGTTGTTCGATCAACGGTGCGCATCTCCCGTAATCGACGCGTATCGGACGGAACCGTCCGCATCATCCGGTGCGCTGTGTGCGGGCCCGTTCCGTGGAGTGCGATGACAGGCCGCGACCACCCACGGCGGCGGCAAGGCGGCGCACGCTAGCACCGCAGGAATCACCGTACAACCCACATGACCGCCCCGCCCCGGTCACGGGAAGGTTACAGTCACCCCTTACCCGGCATTGCGGCAGGTTCAGGACATGGAAACGGGGATCGCCGCCATGCGCACGGACCGTTCGACGACACGAAAGCCCAGGGATGCGTACAGCCGCGCCGCCGTCCGATTCTGTTCCGTCACCTCCAGCGTCACCCGGCGGATCCCACTTTCCTGAAAACCGGCCAGACACTTCAACAACAGCGCCCGGCCCAAGCCGCGCCGACGGTGCTCGGGCACGATCCCCACGTTCTGCACCGCTCCCCAGTCCGCCGCCCGCACGATGCCCTGAATCGTGCCGCAGTCGACGCGTCCGCCGACTGCCCCCTGATACTCCAGCAGCCAGGTCGCCTCCGGAAGAAAACCGCTCGTTCGTGCGATGTCGAACATCAACCGCCGGCACCCTTCCCGATCCCCCAGACAGGGGAACACGTACGCGTCGATCGTGTCGACGAACGCACGGTACTTCGCAGCCGCGTGACGCTCGATCAACGCACGGGTCCCGTCCCACGCCACCCACCGGTAACCCTCCGGCAACGGAGGCACCACACACGCACGGTGCAGGTCGATCTGCATTTTCAAGCGGGTGACCTGTGTCCCGGGCATCACCCCACCCTCAGCGACTCCGACCTCTCTCTACCAAGGCGACAAACGCGATTCCCGCCGCCATTCGCGGTATGGCACCCCCGCCGACAGTGCCGGCCTTCGTTCGCCGATCCGCTCGGCGATCGCCGCGGACAGCGCGTCCGCAGCGTCCACGCTCACTGACTGGCGCAAAGCAAAAAGAGGCGGCGCATCACTCGGCCAGTTCGTCAGTTTGACCATGTCCTTCTGCGTGGTCAACAGGCCGCTGGCACCACACGCCCGGGCCTGGTCCAGCAACCACGCGACGTCGTCCGCGTCGTAGCGCCAGTGGTCGGGAAAAACGCACAGCCGCGCAACGGACAACCCACAGCGCTGCAACGTGGATTGAAAGCCGCGTGGATTGCCGATTCCGCAGAAGGCCACAACGGGACGCGGCAATTCGCTCAACGGCAGCGCCGTTCCGTCGACCGCCACCGCGCCGTCAATGCCGAAGTGCACCGCGACGATCGGCACGCCCGGCCGCAACCACCGACCGATCTCGCCACGGACGCGCTCCAGCTCACCCGCCGACACGGCCTCGGCGCGCGTCACGGCCACCACGTCCGCCCGACGCAAACTCCGGCGAGGTTCCCGCAACAGACCGGCCGGCAAAAGCCGCCCATGCCCCCAGGGATTCGTCGCGTCGATCAGCAC